>CAMUBM010000097.1 GCA_947087145.1 uncultured Mycoplasmatota bacterium | reverse complement strand
GCTGGTGTAGAACCGGAATAGTAACCATTCATAACTCCAAAATGAAGATGGGCTCCTGTCGTACATTGATCATATCCTCCACGAGATGTTGAGGTTGAACCTCCTCCAACGGTACCAATGACTGTTTGATGGTTTACTGTTTGTCCAACTTTTACATTAATTGTTAATAAATGATAATAGAAAGTTGTATAAGGTTTTCCATCGATAACAACATCTACATACACCATGTTTCCACCACATTTATAACGATAAATAATACCAGATACTTTTCCTCCTGCAGCAGCATAGACTGGTGTTCCTTCAGCATTTCCACCAATATCAATACCGCTGTGGAAACTATATTTTGCTCCTGTAACCGGATGGGTTCTATAACCTTGTAAACTAGTTACTGTTCCTTTATTTAAAGGTTTTAACCAACTACTACTATCCATTAAATCTAGAAGAAGTACATCTTTTCTTATCGTTCCATATTTTTTTATACTTCTTTGTTCGTAGTCTTTTACATTTTCTTCTGCTGTTTTTATTTGCGTATCAATATCTAGTTCAAACTTATCATAAGACTCTAAATTTCCATATAGACTTTCAATAGCACTTTGGTATTCTGGAATTTTCTTTTCTAAATATTTTTGCTTTTCTGCTAAATCCACTTTTAGTTGTTCATTTTGTCTGATTAAAGCCTTTAAATCGTCCAAATTCTTTTGATTAGAAGAGGTAATTTGTTCAATGGCAGCAAGACGCATGACGAGGTCTGTAATGGAAGAGGCATCAGAGACATATTCCACGTATACATTTTTATTTTGTAATTGTTGTAATGCCTTCATTATCTTTTCAGTTTGTTCTTTTAGACCTTCTATTCTTTTATTTGATGCAACAATTTTTTCTTCTGCTTCTTCAATATCTTTTTCGGCTTGGTCGATATCTTTTTCGGCTTGGGCTATCGCATTTTTCTTTGCTTGTATTTGTTTTTTTGTCTCTTCTTTTTGGGCTTCATTTTCTGCCTTTTTTCTCTTTAAAGAGGCTAGTTCATTTTGTAAGTCACCCAATGTTTGCTGTTCAAATGGTTTCGCAATTACTGGTGCAGGGTTCACAAAATAAGAAAACAATACAGAAAAAATCATTAAAAAGACAAATGTTCCTTTCATTATTTTCTTTCTCATATTTTTAAATATCTCCTTACTGCTCTGTAACTTCCAAACATTCCAATAGTGGCTCCGATAATGGCAAGAGAGGCTGAAACATAGAGAATGAAGTTAAATGGTTCTACTAATTTTATAATTTGGGTGAACAAGTACCCATTGAAATGATCGTATAGTAAAACATAACCATAGATAGTTACCAATATAGGAATGATACTTCCTAGTATTCCTAATATTAAACCTTCAAATAAAAATGGTAAACGAATAGAAATGTTACTAGAACCTACTAATCGCATGATGTCTATTTCTCCACGACGGGAAAAAATCGTTAATTTAATGGTATTTCCAATTAAGAATGCTGTAACAAGAACTAAGGCAACAACAATAATTATGGTTACTTTTTCTACAACATTAAATACAGCGACTAAGTTTTCAGCCATGCCTTCTCCATAGTCAGCACTACTAACAAAGTCGTATTTTTTGATTTGTTCTGTTGTTTCTTTTAATCCAGTAACATCTTTTACGGTAACGGTGATAGAGTCAAGTAAAGGATTAGTATCTAAAAATTCTAAAGCCTCTGAAAATGTATCGGAGTACTCCTTCATTTCAAGTTTCCATTCGTCTTTGCTTTTGTACTCACTTTTTTCTACATTTACCATATGTTCTAAATCTTTTAGAAGTTGTTCTTTTTGTTCTTCTGTTCTGTCTTCTTTTAAATAAACAACAATGGTTAGTTCTCTTTCTAGATTGGTTGTAATATTTTTCACATTGTAGGAAATAATCATGGCGACTGCTACTAGAATTAAAGTTATACTACTACAAGTAATAGCTGCTGTTGATAAACTAAAATTTCTAAATACACTTTTGAAGGCATCGCGAATGCCACGAGTAAATATTCTAATTGCTTTCATGGACTTTATAACTTCCTTTCGCGTAGTCTTTTGCAAGTACTCCGTTTTCTATATAAAGCACTCTTTTTTGCATTTTTTCTACTATTTCTCTATCGTGGGTAGCCATGATAATAGTGGTTTCTGACTCTTTGTTGATTTTGTCTAGAATGTTCACTATTTCCTCTGAAATGTCTGGGTCTAAGTTTCCGGTTGGTTCGTCGCAGATTAAAAGTTTTGGGTTATTGACAATCGCTCTCGCTATACAAACTCTTTGTTGTTCTCCGCCAGATAATTGATTAGGAAAACTTCTTGCTTTGTCTTTTAGTCCTACTTGCTCTAAGGCTTTGATTACTTTTGGTCTAATTTCTCTTGTATGCATTCCTATGGCTTCTAGAGCAAATGCTACATTTTCGTAGACCGTTAATTTTGGTAACAGTTTAAAGTCTTGGAAGACAATGCCTAATTTTCTTCTTAGTTTGTAAACTTTGGAGTTTCTAAGTTTGGCAACATTAATCCCACCCACTATAACACTTCCATTGGTAGGTCGTTCTTCTCGGTATAACATTTTTATAAATGTAGATTTTCCACTACCAGAAGCACCAATGACAAAAACGAATTCGCCTTTTTCTATTGACACATTAAAATCAGCAACTGCGGTGACACCATTGTTGTATACTTTGTAACAATTTTTGACTTCTATTAAATTCATTACTACACCTCGTATTCTTACATTATATCAAAGGTTTTGGTTTTAATAAATGGTAAAATTCTCTATTTATAAAGCCGGCCCTCCCTGTAATATTTCTTCTGTTCTTAAATCATTAATAAAATTTTTTATAGTTGTTTCTAAATCGTCTGTAATAATTTTTGCAGAAGCGATTTGTTTTAAAAATTCGTATAATTCTATCGGAATTGGTTCTCCATTTAATAAAGCATGAAAAATATCTGTTTCTTCTTCCTCAGCGATAGGGATTCTCTCTGTTTCTTTTATATTTTCGTTATAATAAGCATTGAATTGCTCCATAGGAGAGATAAATTTCCCTTCTTCATTTGTATATTTTTTTACTAATAGTCTAGCAAAAAAAGATAACCTTCCTGCTATATCATTGAATTCATAACAATTTTTAAATCGTGTTAGTAATTGATTGTTGGTATCAAAATAAGAAAATATATCTGCTCTCGTTTCATCTATAAATCTATCATGATAACGATTATCGTAATCTTCTTCCCCAACTATTTCCCTCAAATGATGATTTCTTATTTCTCTATTTACGACTTTATTGGTTGTTATTATGTTTATAAACTCTTCATTTTCTTTGTTTTTTTTAATTTCTAAATATTCTTTCATATCAATAGCATGATGCAACTCATGTGAAAGCATTGGTAGCATAAGTATGTTTATTGTATCATTTAATGCTTTTTCTGGTATTTTGCCTCTGTATTTTTCAAATGAACTCATTAAATCTTCGTAATTTATTTTGAGTGTTCCATTTTTACAAACACCTCCTGCTAACGAATACTTGGCTAATCCAAAATCACCTCCTAAAGTAACAATTACATCTTTGCATATACTTCTTAAATTTAATTCTTTTGTGCGGAAAAGCAGGTAAAATTCAACCATTTTGGGTGTTAAGACTTCATGATTTTTCATCTGTATTCTTAGTATTTCAAAAGCACGTTCTATGCTTGCACAAGACATTGGAAAGCTATCCATATTTTTTATAATCTCATCTAAGTAACGTTGAATTAAAGAATACATTTCTTCTTTTTCTTCTTGTTTTTTGGATTTATTTATTAGTTTTATTATTTCTGTTCCAATAGTGTCTAATTGTTTTACATTGTTCTCTACTAAAAAGAGTTCCTTTTCTAAGGATATGATTTGTATACTGATTCCTAATTCTTTTGTTTTTTCTTCTTCTAGATGTTTTTTATAGATATTACTTTCGATAAGAGAGAGTATGATTTTTTCTGCATATATGCCATTATATAAAAACTCGACAAATTCTTCATAAGTAAACTTTTCTATATGGTTTAAATAGTA
>CAMUBM010000096.1 GCA_947087145.1 uncultured Mycoplasmatota bacterium | reverse complement strand
ACTGAAAAGGTAATAAAGGATCATGCTACGATTGGTATTGTGATGACTACTGATGGGTCTTTTGGAGAAATTCCAAGAGAAAATTATATAGAAGCTGAGGAACGGATAGTTACTGAATTAAAAGAACTTGGAAAACCATTTATTGTGGTTTTAAATACGAAGAACAAAGAAAGTTCAAGTGCGATTACTTTGGCTACGGAGTTACGTAATAGTTATGATGTGCCAGTGGTTCCTTTAAATGCAACAGAAATGGAAGAGCCAGAAATTTTAAATGTATTAAAAGAGGCTTTGTATGAATTTCCTGTTTTGGATATAAAGGTAGAAATTCCAAAATGGGTTCACGTGTTGGATAATGAACATTATATTAAAAAATATTATTTAGAAAAAATAAAAGAAAGTGTTACTTCTGTGAATAAAATTAGGGATGTAGATACTATTTTAGGTTCTTTTGCAGATAGTGAAATTATTTCCAAAAGTTATATTAGTGAAGTAGATACTTCTAGTGGAAATGTAACGATTACTTTAGAGAGTGATGATGAATTATATAATCAAGTACTAAAAGATTTAATGGGCGATGTAGTGATGTCTAAAGCAGGACTTCTTAAAATATTTGCAAGTTACAAAGAGGGCAAAGAAGAGTTAGATGGTATGAAAGAAGCTTTACGAATGGCTAAAAGTACCGGATATGGAATTGTGTATCCAAGTTTAAAGGATATGACGTTATCTACTCCAGAAATTATTAAGCAAGGTTCTCGTTACGGAGTGAAATTAAAAGCAGTTGCTTCTAGTATTCATTTAATGAAAGTGAATGTAGAATCTACTTTTGAACCGATTATAGGTAGTGAGTTACAAAGTAAGGAACTTATTAATTATTTAATGAAAGATTATGAAGTAGATCCTGGAAGTATTTGGAAAAGTGAGATTTTTGGTAGAAGCTTGGATGTTATTGTTAAAGAAGGAATTCAAGCGAAGTTGTCTGTAATGCCTGAAAATATGCGTTATAAGTTAAGTCAAACGGTTACTAAGATTGTCAATAAAGGGTCAAGCAATTTAATTACTATTGTCATATAGTGACAAAGTTGGGTGATTTTTCTTGCTTTTCTCTTTTTTTTTTGCTATTTTTAGTATGTAAGGCTAAGGCCCTTATAAAAATTAAAAATTTGGAGGTAAGAAATTATGTCAAAACAAGATGTAATCGAAAAAATGGCTGAACAAGCTGAAATTTCAAAAGCTGCTGCAGGTAGAGCATTAGATGCTGCATTTGAAGCAATTACAGAAGGACTGAAAAAAGAAGGAAAAGTTACTTTTGTAGGATTTGGAACTTTTAGTGCAAAAGAAAGAGCTGCACGTGAAGGTATTAACCCATTAACAAAAGAACCACTTAAAATTCCTGCTAAAACTGTTGTTTCATTTAAAGCTGGAAGTAAATTAAAAGAATCAGTTAACTAATTTAAAAATTAGTGATATAAAGAGTTAACGTATTGTTAACTTTTTTGTTTGTAAGAAAAATGTATATAAATGGGGGAATTACTTGATTTTTATTCTCTAAAAAGAGTATACTTAATAGAGAGAGTGATGTCCAAATGATAAAAAAGTCCATTGTTGCTGTTTTGTTGTTTTTTCTTTTCTTTCCTATTGTTCTTTTGGGAGGATGGATATTTAAAATTGCTTTTTTACTCGTAGGAATTTTAGGTGTGAAGGAATTTATTGATTTGAAACAACATCATAAAGAAATACCGAAGTTTATGATTATTCTTAGTTTTCTTTTGTTTGTTTTGTATGTTTTAAGTCAAAATGGTTGTTATAATTCTTATGGGATTTTTGAGCAAAAAAATGCTTTACTCGTTTTGTTTTTATTTATTCCTTGTTTGTTTTATCAAGAAAAATATCAGACACATGAGGCCATGTATCTTTGTGGAAGTCTTTTATTTTTAGGAACTGCGTTTTCTAGTCTGTTTTTTATTCGTGAATATGATGTATGGTTATTTTGGTATTTGGTTCTTGTACCTATTGTTACTGATATTATTGCAATGCAAGTAGGAAGGCTTATAGGCAAACATAAATGTGCTCCCAGGATTAGTCCAAATAAGACATGGGAAGGAAGTATTGCTGGTACGCTTGTTTCGGTGGGAGTAGGAAGTTTCTTTTATTATCACTTTGTGGCGGAAATACCGATTGTCTTGTTAGTATCTATTACTTTTTTACTTTCTGTTGTAGGACAACTTGGGGACTTGGTATTTAGCAAAATAAAGCGAGAGAATGAAATCAAAGACTTTAGTTCTATTATACCTGGGCATGGTGGCATTTTAGATAGAATAGATAGTATTTTATTTGTTCTTTTGGCCTATGTTTTGTTTTTTGGAGTATTGTAAGGAGGAATTTTTATGTGGATAGTCACAATACTTTTATTAATTGTTATTTTAAGCATTATTATTTTGGTGCATGAATTTGGGCATTTTATTTGGGCGAAAAAGTTTGGGGTACATATTTACGAGTTTTCTCTCGGAATGGGGCCGGTTATTTATACCCACAAAGGGAAGAAAGATAAAATCAATTATAATATTCGAGCATTTCCTATTGGTGGGTTTGTTTCTATGGCTGGAGAAGTCTATGAAGATGATGAGAAAATAAAAAAAGAAAAGCTCATGTGTAACAAGCCCTGGTTACAACGTTTAATTATTTTGGTAGCGGGGGTTGTGAATAATTTTATTTTAGCACTTGTTTTCTTATTTTTGATTGCCATGATTTGGGGGGCTACTCCAACGAAACCAGTGGTTGGGACAATTTTAGAAGATTCTGCGGTTTCTAAAACGGGCATCGAAGTAGGGGATCAAATCTTAGAAATTAATGGAATAAAGGCAAAGTCTTGGGATAAACTGCAAATTGCTTTGTATCGGAAAAATGATAAAGAAGCGTATACTTTTGTTGTTAAAAAGAAAGATGGAAGTACCAAATCTTATGATGTCACTCCTAAAAAAGTAAAAGCAGAGGATGGGACGGAAACCAATCAATTTGGGTTTGGTATTGATACAACTAAAGAATATGGCTTTTTGGCAAGTATAAAATATGCTTTTCTTAAGTTTGGAAGTATCGTTTCTTCTATGTTACTTACGGTAACTAGTTTATTTACAGGACAAATTTCTCTTGGGGCTTTGTCAGGGCCTGTTGGAATGTATGAAGTCGTTGGGCAATCGATCGGACTTGGAATTTCGCAAATGATTTATATTGTGGCTTTCTTAAGTATCAACGTAGGGTTTATTAATATTTTACCTTTCCCTGCCTTTGATGGTGGAAGAGTATTGTTTATGCTCATCGAAAAGATAAAGGGAAGTCCTGTGGATGCAAAACTTGAAAATGTGTTTCATACGATTGGGTTCTTCTTACTGATGTTATTAATGGTTTATATTACGATACAAGATATTATTAAGTTGTTTTAAACGATGAGATAAAAAAATAGAACTTTATTTTAAATGTAAAGTTCTTTTTAATTGGTCTATCCACTTATTTTGTTCTTTTAGTATGTTGTCTATTTGTTCTAGATGATAAGAAGAAGCAATTGTTCTACCAGAATTTCCGTTTTCATTTTCATAATCTTGTCTTGTATTTTCTAAGTTATTTAGACATTGTAATATTTTAAGAAGCAAATAGATTTCTTCTTTGCTTTGGTTTTCTTTTATGGTAGGAAAACATTTTTTTAGAAATTCTATTATCTTAAGTTCAATGAAAGATAGTCTTATATTTTGATTGTTTACTTCTAAATAAACTTTATTTTGGATAAGAAAATAATAGATTTGGTAAATGGTATAGAAACAAACATTTTTTATTATGTTCTTTTCAGCTTGGGATAAAACTTTAAAACTTTCTATACTATCAGTAATTAAGTAAATTTCTAAAGCATCTTTTTTTTCTAATAAAGGGAAAGCAACGTCTAGAAATTTTTGTAATAAATCTTCTTGCATTTTTTCGTCCTTCTTTCTGTTTATCTATTCTACTTCTTTCTTTTGTTCATGACAAGAAAAAGGGTGAATTTTGATTAGGAAATCCCGAATGGAAATCCCGTTTTTGCAAATAAGTA
>CAMUBM010000095.1 GCA_947087145.1 uncultured Mycoplasmatota bacterium | reverse complement strand
AATAGGTAAACACCTATTTTTTCTTTTTGCATACTATAAAATAGGAGTTGAGTTTATGAAAAGAGGAATAGATGTATCTTCTTACCAAGGAAAAATTGATTGGTCTCGCGTAAAGCCTTACATTGATTTTGCTATCATTCGGTGTGGTTGGGGAAATGACACCCGAAGACAAGACGATGTTTACTATGAAAGAAATGCCAAAACATGTGAAGAACTAAAAATTCCATTTGGTGTTTATCTATATAGTTATGCAACTACATTGGACGAAGCAAGGAGTGAAGTTGAACATACTCTACGTTTAATTCGGGATAAAAAACTAGAGTATCCTGTATTTCTAGATGTTGAGTCAAGAAGACAAATGGCTCTTCCAAAAGAAAAATTAGTAGAAATCGTAAAATACTATTGTGAAGAAATGCAAAAAGAAGGGTATTACGTAGGAATATATTCGAACCTTTATCGTTTTAAAAGTAATTTAGACTCAAATGAATTAGACTCTTTTGACAAATGGGTAGCAGAATGGAATGATCATTTTACTTATGAAGGAAAAGCAGGAATGTGGCAGAATACTTCTTATGAACAAATTAACGGGATTGAAGGAAGAGTAGATGGAGATATAGCTTTCTATGATTACCCTAAAATTATAAGAGATGCTGGGTTAAATCATTTAGAAGAAGAACCATTAAAATACCGAGAAGGAGATAAAGTCTATGTAACGGGAGATATCTATGAAAATGAAGAAGCAACCACAATTTTAAAAAGAGTTTGTGATACAGAGTATACAATTGAAAGTGTAAATCGCAAGGCAGAAGCCCCTTACAAAATAAATGAGGGTTATGTAAAAAGAAGTTCAGTATATACAAAATGTTCCTAAAAAGAAAAACATTCTAACATACAAGTTAGATGTTTTTTTATTTCATAATTTCCTTCAAAGGCTGTTCCATTGTTTGAAGGTCTTGAAAACAATTTTTAGCTTTCTTAATCTCTAATTTATTCATAGTAACATATCCTCGGGAAGTCCCATCGCTAGGGAGGTCAACCAAAAGGGCATAGTCATCAATTCCTATCCAACCATTTTCAATAATTCCAAGTAAAGAAGAATGCTTTTCTTTTAATTCATTCAAATCAACAAAATAACTCTTAATTTTAGAACTAGATAAATATCTTTTGATATAAGGATTTTTTTTATATTCTTGGGCATGTTCCTTTTCGAAAATAAAAATACGATGAATATCCACACCACGCTCTGCGGCATCAAAATTACTTTGAATAAACTTTCTTTCTGCTGGTTCTTCATTCCATTCATTTTCCATCATGGTAGATACAATCCACATACTAGATCCAGATTTAGTTTCAGTAAAATACTTATCCAATATTTTATAAAATTTCCCTGAGTCCAAATCTTCGGTTCTAGATTGAGCATCCATAGATAAATATCCACCATCTGATACTAGGGAACTACCATTCATATATTTATGGCGAGTGAGCATTAAAAAAATATCGTCAGCAATTTCAAAAGGATTTCCAAGCCGTTTCATAGGAATAGAGTCTTTGGCTTTGTTAAAGGTATCGTCATTTTCCATCACTCCACCAATCCAACCAGACATCAAAGAATTAATGCGTACTCCATACATTTCGGTAAAAACATTGGCATAAGTTTGCACTAAATTCACCTTCGCCGCCTGACTAGAAGCATAAGCAGAAGCACCAAAAGAACCACGATACGCTTCAATACTATTCACCATAACAATGCTTGACTCATAATTCATTTTTTTTACCAGTTCTCGCACCAAAAGATTGGCGGCAAAAACATTGACTCGAAAACTATTTTCAAATTGATCATAATCAAAATCTAAAACATCTTCCATTTGAAAATAAATCTCCATAAAAACAAAACCAAAAATGTCTTCTTGAATACCACGAGTTACAGAAAGCAAATTTTGGCGATCAAAATAATCGATTTCTTTTAATTGAATATCTGCATCCTTTAATTCTTTATCCACAGGACTATTTTTTTGATAAAGACCAATAATTCTATAGCCAGCTTCTAGTAGTATTTTACATAAACTCTTTCCGATATCAGAATTCACACCTGCAATCACAACGATCTTTTTATCTTCAGTTTCTTTAAACAAAGCGTTTCTCTTATCCACAGGCTTATGTGCATCTTTAGGAATACTCCAACACATTCCATTTTTAAAAGATCCTGGAATACGTCCATTTTTTATAAGATTTATAATTCTTCTTTCACTAATTCCCCATAGTTTTGCTGTTTGCTTGACCGTTAAATATTCCATTTTTTCTCACCTAAAGTTATATTATACCGAATTAAGAATAATAGCAACATTTTTTGCTAATTTCCTTTTATGAAAAATTATGGTAAACTGAAATTAGTAATAGTGGAGGGTTTATGTTGAACATAGAAAAGTTAGAACAAGAATGCAAAGAAATAGAAAGAAAAATAGAAAAAGCAACCTTTATAGAATTAAAAAAAATTATAAGAGATTGCAATCAAAAAATAAATGGTCTTAACAAAAGAAAAAGCAATTTAAAAAACGAGCAAGATGTACTTTCATTAAAAAATGCAATCAAACGAATAAAAAAAGTAAAAAGAAAAGCACTAGAACAAATGAGACAAAAAGAAGAAAAAAGTATTCCTGCAATGCATTACGAAAAACAAAGAAAAGAAAATAGAATAGAAGAAAAGGAACTAAATCTTATTATAGAAAGTACACAAACGAAAGAAGAAAAAAGAAAACAAGTAGAAGAATTTAGAAGGAGTACAGAAGCAAAAATAGAATACGATTTAGCACAAATTGAAAATTTAATTTTGGTAAAAAGAAATACAGGGATCTATTTAACAGCCAGTACAAACTATGACATAGAAAAACAAATAAGATACAACCGAAAAGAAATAAAATACCAAACGTATCTTTTACAAAAATGTGGAGGATTACTCGTTCAATTACGACAAGAAAATAACATAAGAAAACAAAAAAGAAAAGCACCTGAAAGAGAAAAAGAAGAACAAAATACTACATACTATAAAATCATGGAAGTGCTTTTAACAGACGATACCAACTATTTGTTTTTAAAAGAATTGATCCATCAAAATAAAAATTTTTTAAATGCTCGTTCTACTGAAAAAGAACCGATACTTTTGGAAATTTTAGATCGTTATATAAAAAATAAGAAACTGGAACTAGTCAATCAAAAAGTAGTCCATGAAAATCCCAATTTTTTCTATTCTCTTTTAAAAATATTTTTAGAATGTGAATTAGACTTAAGTTATGAAGAAGAACTACAATTTACAAATAGATTAGAAAATTTTTTAGAAGAAATAAAAGCCAAAAAATATAGCAAAGCGCCAAGAATAAAAGAAGAAGTTTATGCTTTATTAGAACAAAGAAAAACTATACAAAATGCAAAAATAGACACAGATTTATATCAAAGACAACTAAATGAACTCGCTTTAGCAACAAGTTACAAAAGAGTAGATTTAACAAAAGAAACTTTAGAAAAAATAGCAGACCAAATAGCAACCTTCAAAGAAGCCTATTTTTTAGAAAAAGGAAAGTATCCAACCGAAGAAGAAATAAAAAATACGCTTCAAATTCCTGTTTATACCATTAGAAATAGTGAAAACCCTGTATCTTCCTTTGCTTTAGAAAATACCCCTTTCGCTTTTAGTTTTGGTTATGATAAGGAGTACAACACATACTTTAGAATACACGTTATAGATACAACTCTCTTAAATGAAGAAAGTACATGCTGTAAACAAATGATACAAAACAAAGAAGCAACTTCTCCCTGTGTGAAGAAAGCCTTAAAATGGAAACCAAATGCCTATTATCCAGTGATAACCTATCAATTAAAAATAGGAAAAGAAGGAAATATGGGGGCCTTTAAAATCTTTGAAAGCGTAATCAATATAGAAGAAGTATACAAAAATAAAGATTTTTTAAATTATCGTGAAAAGGAAGTTTTAAAATTTTTTGTTGGAAGAACAAGAATGTTAGCAAACTTTTATAATTTAGACTTTGAAGAGATAACTTGTGAGACGATACATAAAATAATAGATAATGTTTTAAATTATGAATTAAAAAACTACTTTATTA
>CAMUBM010000094.1 GCA_947087145.1 uncultured Mycoplasmatota bacterium | reverse complement strand
TTTTCTTTTGGTAGGATAGACAAATAGTTCCAAAGAGTTGTAGATATGCACTAATGCTTCTTGTGAGACAAGAGGTTTTCTTTCGATTTCTTTTTCCAAATGGTACTCTCTTACTAAATTATTAAAAATTGGTTCTTCCTCGCCACTTCCGACGATTAGGAATTTTATATTATTTAACTCTTTTTCTTTTTGTAGGATAGAAATGGCTTTTAGAAGAGTGTCATACCCTTTGTCTTTTTCAATTCGTGCTACAAAACCAATGTATTTTATTTTTTCTTCTAAACCAGCTTTTTTCTTGGCAAGTTTTTTGTCTATTTTCTTAAATTTTTCTATGTCTACTCCACCAGATGGATAAATCACTATCTTTTCTTTTGGTATGTTGTATTCTTTTTTTAGAATAGTTGCAAAATAGTTTGAGGGAGAAATCACAATATCAGCAAATTTTAAGAAAAATCTACTTAACGTTAAGTAATTTTGATCAAGATTTGTATCTGCTACAATGTCATTGCCATGTACATTGATTACTAATTTGGTATTTTTAGATGCTAAATAAGGAAGGAGTACTCCTGCGGTTGTGTGGGATACAAAATGCACATAAATGTAATCATAGTTTTCAAAAGTTGCTTTTAACAAGGATACTCCACAAACTTTTATGTAGGCAAATAATTTTTTTATTTTCCCTTTGGTCTTGTGCATCACTACTAAATCAATGGTAAACCCATTTTCTTTTAAAAGTTCATAACTATTCTTTACGAATATTCCATAATGAGGAAATTCTTCATTCGGATACATATTGGTAACAAGTAAAATATCTTTTTTTAGTTTTCCTTTGTCATTTTTAGAAACGATGACTAGTAAGGCTAAAATAGTAGAGGTAAATGGACTGATTAACACATGTCCTGTGAAGCAAGAGACAATCAGTAGTAAAATAAACGTAAATTTGTATACTCCTTTTAATTTGCTTTTTTTTAGAATATAAAAGAAGAAAATACTATAAAAAATCATTCCAATGATACCAATGCTATAAAAAATATCAAAGATATCAATTTCTACATTTTTAATTTCGTTAATTTTGGTTCTGCCTATACCAAATATTTTTTCTGTTACAGGACTTTCCTTATAGTTTTGGTAGACATTTTCTAAAAACGTCAAACGATTGCTGAAAAGAACATGATCTATATTTTCAAAAGTGAATAACTCACTCACGTTGTTTATTTCATAATGTTCTAAAGATGCTTTTATGTTTTGGGTTAAATCTGATTTGGGAACATAGGCAATACACCCCATTAAAAGTACTACTATGGTGAGTAAGAACTTTAACTGGTTCTTTTTAATAAAGCTTAGTAAATTTTTTCGTTTGCTAATCAAAAAATAAATGAGAATGATTAGTAGACAACCATAGAAGGTTTTGGTACTCATTAAAAGTGCAGTGATACACCCTAATAAAAGAAAGATTCCTTTTAGAAGATAACTATTGCTTTCTAGTAAGTAAGTAATGACCACTGGAGCGCATAGGATAAATACATTAGAAAGTTCGTTCCCAATATAAAAATACGATAAGAAGAGTTCTTTGTTGGGATAAATTTCACTGATATTGTGTCCCAGTCCAAATAAAAAAGGAACTATATATAAGAGTAAGTATTCTAAACAAACAATTGCTAATGTTTTTTTGCTAATCCTTTGATTTTCGTATTCACTAAAGAATAGGATTAAAGTAGGAAGATAAAAGATTTTTATTATGTTAATCATTTCTGTTGTGAGACTTTTATCACTTGTGAATAAGTATCCGAAATAAGTAATAAAATAAAATCCTAGTATAAGAAATATTTTTTTATTAGCATGGTGTTTTAGTAAATAAAAGCAAGCATAGATTAAGAATAGTCCTTTTATAATTAACCCGATACTTACGGGGACATTTTCCCAAGTAGCAATGGAAGTTAAAAAGTCAATGATGGGCAGTAAAAGAATAAATAAGTGGATACATGTGTCTTTCTTTTTTTTCATGTTATTCCCTACTTTCTTTTTCTTTTTTCCCAAAAACAAATAGTTTACTGAAAATATAATTGGCAATGGTTACTACTACTTGACTGATTAATTTTCCTATAGTATCGCTCCCTTTAAGAAGAGTTACAAAGACAAACATAATCGCCATATCCATCAAAAGAGTTAAAACTCTAGAGGCACAAAAACTAGTGATTTCTTTTAAATAGTTTTTTGATTTGCTTTTGAATACAAAAATGCGATTGGTAATGTAGGCAAATGCAACAGCAAATACCCAAGAAATAATATTGGCTATTTGAATTTCTACTCCATTGGTCGCATCTAGAAAGGTATGTACACAAATAAAGTAGGTTGCTAAACTGACTATAGTTGTTAATACTCCTACTACTAAATATCTTATTATTTCTTCATATTTCTTATATACTTCTTTTATCATTTTCATATTCTACTTCCTTTTCTTTATTATAACATATTGGTATTTTTAGAAAAGAAAAAACAAGATTTTCTCTTGCAATATTTTCTATTACTATCTTTACATTTATTACAAATTATATTATTATCAATTTAAGCGAGTGCTATAAAGTAAGTGCTTGCCAGTTTTTTTGCAAACACTTTCCTACAAGGATTGTGTTTTTATTATTCCAAAACCCCCTGAAGGGTTGGCTTGCTAATTAAAAATTATCAAGAGAATAATTATTATAAGCAATATTATGATTAAACAATCTTTTTTACTCATAAAGCCACCATCTCCTTTACTACTAGAAATGGCAAACAAATCTATAACAACTCGCAAGTACACTATAACAAAGGTAAAAATGAATGTAAAATGACCAATTTCTAAAATTGGCTAAGCGAATTTTGCTATTTGGTCTACGAATTTTATAAAAAATAGGGAAATTGGTGGTTCAATTGAGAAAATTGGTAAAATTTTTATTTTGTTTTTTTCTCTTTGTTTCGTTTGAACAAGATATCCGTTTTTAAAACAATAAATAAGAAAACAATCATGAGTCCAATATAGATAAATATCGCATAGTAGGTATCTCCTAGAACATAGAAAATAGAAGTCATAGCAAACAAAATATCAATGGCATAAATAATTAAAAGAGAGGAACGAGTGGAAAATTGCATATTTAAAAGTTGATGGTGCAAATGGGATTTGTCAGGTGTATTGAAAGGATTTTGTCCTTTTAAAATACGTCGTATGATTGAAAATGCTACATCGATAATAGGGGTTGCTAAAATCATGAGAGGTATAATTAAGGAAGTAAAGGTAGCAGTTTTGTATCCCAAGAGAGAAATCACAGCAATGATAAAACCTAGAAAATTACTTCCTGTATCTCCTACATAAATTCTTGCTGGAGGAAAATTATACACTAGAAAGCCTAAAGTGGAACCAAGCATAATAAGGGCAAGTGTTGTATCCAACCCTTCCATGGCATTCATAATATAAGCAATTATTGCAATGGTTAAAAAGTAAATGGAACTTACTCCAGAACTTAAACCATCAAGTCCATCGGATAGGTTAATCGTATTGATAATAGAAATGATTAATATAATTGTTATTATATAATTCCATGGTGCTGGAAAAGTAATGTTCCACCCCACAAAACTCACAAAATCTAAGGTAATATCTCCATAGAAAACAATAATACCTGCAGCAAGCAATTGAACAAGTAGTTGGTATTTGGTTTTTAAAGGGTTAATATCGTCGATAAAGCCCATAAAAATAAGTAAAAAACTTCCCATTAAAATAGATAACATTTGGGTACTGCTTCTTGCATACAACATATAACCGAGCATGAAGGAAAAGAATATTGCAAGTCCTCCTAAAGTTGGCATTGGGACTTTATTAAGACGTCTAGCATTTGGGTAGTCTAATGCTTTTACATGGTAGGCAATTTTTTCTACAATGGGTGTAACGATTAAACTACTTAAAAAAGTTACAAAAACAATAATAAATATATCGTGTCCATTTACGTACATATATTTTCACTTCCATTTTTCTTATCTTTATTATATCGTACCTCCAAAAAAATAGGAAGAAAAAAGACAACCTTAGTCGTCTTTTTTGTCTGTTAATCCAAATAATTCTTTATTGGCATTTGGTGTTTTTTCTTCTTGTTGGTCGTTTTGAATTTCTTTTTGTTCTTTCT
>CAMUBM010000093.1 GCA_947087145.1 uncultured Mycoplasmatota bacterium | reverse complement strand
AAGATATCAAAGCTTTCTATATGAAACAAAATGAAGATAATGAAACAGTTGCAGCGGTCGATTTAGAAGTCCCAGGTGCTGGAGAATTAATGGGTGGTTCAGAAAGAGAAGAAGATTATAATAAATTAGTAAATCGTATGAAAGAAATGGGTATGGATGCAAAAGATTTAGATTGGTATTTAAATTTACGAAAATATGGAACTTGCGTTCATTCAGGATTTGGTATGGGATTTGAAAGACTATTAATTTATCTAACAGGTATCGATAATATTCGAGATGTTATTCCATACCCTAGAACTCCAGGAAATTGTGAGTTTTAAAAATGGAAATCCAAGACGACATTCAATTTGTCTATGAAACACAAGCCTCACCATTTAAAGAGAAAAGTAAAAGCATATATGCCAATGCTTCATCAACTTCTTTCTTCTTACATCCAAAACGCATAGAAAAAGAAGAAAAAAAAATAGAAAACAATTGCCCAAACTTTTATGGAGAAAAAAAAGAAGGATATTACTTCATAATGGAAAAAGAAAATGGCATTACTATTTTAAATGCCAACTTAGAGCCACATCCTATGCAAATAGAAGGACATTACAACGGAAAAATATTCTTAGAACCTGATATAAAAGACAATTACTATAAAATAAGAAACAATGAATTGCATTTATTATATTCCTATATGCGACGTACCCATAGTGGAAACTACGATTTATTTATCAGTAACGATGGCTACCAATTAGTCATAACAAAAACAGGATACATGCATACTTGTGTGCGGGGGTCTTCCCCTAAACTTGTAGACATCAATGGATATAAAGATGGTTTCATTGAAAAACTTCCATTAGAAGAAAATAATAAATCATTATACAATGCCTATGATAGAAACTGCCATCTTATCGCCTCTGATTTAAATCAAAAAAAACTAGAAGAGAAAATAAACTTAATACACAAAAAAGAACAAGAAACGAATACAAATCATTTACTGACCAAAAGAATGGCTTTATATACAGAGTATCTTCAGTCTCTTTTAACCAAAAAATACTCATTAACTACTAGAAGTTCATGGAAAGATTTAGCGACAGAACTTCTGAGTCAAAAAAAGCATTGTATTTTAAACCTAGAAACTGACCAAATAATAGAAGGTACATTCCGTGAGTGTTTTGAAATGAAAGCACAAAGTGGCAGTATTTGGACAAATAGCCTAGAAGAATATGAACAAGCACTAAATAATTATAAATTGGCTCGAGAACAAAAAAAATAAAAAGGAAACCACAAAATTGGTTTCACAATAAAAAATAATCTTAATCAAATTTCAATTAAAAATGTGAAACTAAGAAAACAAGAAATTTGGTATGACTTATACAGAAACAAAAGAACAAAATACAACATAATTAGTAAAATAGGATATTTTCATATTTCTCACAACACTGAAATTGATTGTATCTATGATTATGAACATCTTGCAAAAAAAATTTATAATTTTTTATATATTAGAAGGAGAACAACATGGAAATAAGAGAAGATATAGCGTTTACATATAATGAAAAAGAAGAAAAGAGAAGAACAATTTATGCCAACTCATCTCCTAACTTTTTCTTTCTTCATCCAAAAAGAATGACAGAAGAAATGAAAAAGATAGAAACAAATTGTCCTGATTTTTATGGTGAAATAGAAAAGGGAAAAATATTGATTATGCAAAAGGGGGGTACAATGCACGCATTAAATGCTGATTTGTCTCCAAAAGAGTTAAAAGTAAACACGCATTACAACGGAAAAATAATCATAGAAGGGGAGTCTTATCAAGAAAAAGGCCTTATTATAAAGAATAACTTAGAACAAACTTTATTTGAATCTGTGAAAACTAGTCGTTGGAAAGAAACACACTATACAATCTATACAACGGATAAAATACAAATTGTCATTACAGACAGAGGAAAATTCTATCTCACCTCGTCAGAGGCTGAAATCAGTGACACAGATTATGGTTTTTTAGAAGAAAGGAAGATAGACGAGACGACAAAATTCTATATAGCATATAATTTGGATTGCGAAATTATCATGGCAGATACGGATTATCAAGAATTACAAAATAAACTAAAAACATTAAATGTTAGAACCACAAATTCTTTCATAAATCCTCTTGAAAAACGAAAACAAGAATTATATCAAAACTATCTTTGTGTACTACTAGCCGAAAAATGGAAATTACAGTTCAATTATGAAGAAAATTATCTTCAAACTTTACCAGAAAAGATAGTAAATAAAAAAGCCCATCAAGTCATTGATCTAGACAATAATGAAATCATAGATGGAACTTTTCAAGAATGCATCGAATTAAGAAATAATAACTTTAGCACATGGATAGAAAAGATAGAAGATTTAGATATCACACTGGCAGAATACAAAAGAACGAGAGAATTAACTCTCCAGAATAATAAAGAAGGGAACATTTAAAAATATGAAACAATACAATAATGGAGAATTTAGAAAAAAAGATATAAATAAGACTTACACTGTCTACGGATGGGTAAACAAAAGAAGAGATATGGGAGGAGTCATATTCGTTGACTTACGTGACCGCTCAGGCTTCTTACAAGTCGTATTCAATAGAAGTTTTCTAAAAAGCGATTTTGCTTTGGCAGAAAATTTAAAAAACGAATATTGTATCAAAGTGACTGGAGAATTAATTGCAAGAACTGACGAAATGATTAACCCAAAAATTCCCACTGGAGAAGTGGAACTTATGGTAAATGAATTAGAAATTTTAAGTGAATGCGATACACTACCATTTAACGTGTACGATAATGATACCGAAGTAAACGAAAACATCGGTCTAAAATATCGTTACTTAGATTTACGTCGCGATAAATTAAAAGAAAATATTTTAATTCGTCACCAAGTATGTAAAAGTGCAAGAGAATATTTAGACAATTTAGGATTTATAGAAATAGAAACACCTATTCTTTGTAAATCGACACCAGAAGGAGCAAGAGACTACTTAGTACCTTCAAGAATTAATAAAGGTTCCTTTTATGCTTTACCCCAAAGTCCTCAAATTTTTAAACAACTCTTAATGGTTTCTGGATTTGAACGTTACTACCAAATTGCAAGAAGCTTCCGTGACGAAGACTTACGTGCCGATAGACAACCAGAATTTACCCAAATTGATTTAGAAATGAGTTTTGCAGACGAAGAAGATGTATGGAACGTAACAGAAGGAATGATTAAAAAAATCGTGCAGGATGTAAAGGGAATCGACTTACCAGAATTCCCACGAATTACTTACCAAGAAGCCATGGATAGATTCGGTACAGATAAACCAGATACAAGATTTGAAATGGAACTTCTTGATCTGACAAACATCTTAAAAGACACACAAATGAACGTATTTAGAAATGCAATCGAAAAAGGTGGAATCGTCAAATGTTTAATCGTCAAAAACAATGGAGATAAATACTCAAGAAGTGATGTTGAACACTTAACAGACTTTGTGAAAATCTATGGAGCCAAAGGTCTGGCTTGGCTAAAATATGATAACGACCAATTTAATGGTGTGATTGCCAAAAATTTAGAACCAGAAAAATTAGAACAAATAAAAGAAACTTATCAAGTAGAAAACAACGATTTAATTCTAATTGTCGCAGATACCAAAAAAATTGTGGATGCATCCCTAGGTGCACTACGTAACAAAATTGCTAAAGAACTAGATTTAATCGATAAAGAAAAACTAAACTTTTTATGGATCACGGATTTTCCTTTCTTTGAATATTCAGAAACAGAAGGAAGATGGAAAGCAGAACACAACCCATTTACAATGGTGCAAGATATAAATACTATTGACGACCCAGAACATTGTATATCACGTAGTTACGATTTAGTCGTAAATGGCTACGAACTTGCAAGTGGAGGAGTCAGAAACCATAAAACAGAAGACTTAGCAAAAATCTTTAAAGCCCTATCAATTAGTGAGGAAGACGCAAAATTACGCTTTGGATTTGTCTTAGAAGCATTCAAATATGGCGTACCTCCTCATGCCGGAATTGCCCCAGGTTTAGAACGTCTAATCATGATCCTAACTGGAACCAATGATATTAAAGACGTAATAGCCTTCCCTAAAACCCAAAGTGCAAGTGACTTAATGAGTGAAGCACCAACAGAAGTAAGTGA
>CAMUBM010000092.1 GCA_947087145.1 uncultured Mycoplasmatota bacterium | reverse complement strand
TATGCGGGGTGTCACATGAAGAAAAATGGAATCGTTTCAAAAAGAACAAACAAACAATCGACACAACCAAAGGAGAATCTAAAATAATCATATACTTAAAATCGGTAATAAAAATTAAAACAAGCAAGGAAGAAATAAGGAGCATAACAAAAAATTCGTAAGAAAAAGAAAATTTCCAATAAGAAAGCAAAAATAAGAGTCCAGTAGATAACTCAGAAAAAAAATATCCCATTGACAATTTTTGATGACAATATCTGCATTTTCCTCTTAAAAATAAAAAAGATAACAAAGGAAACAAATCAAAAATTCCTAATTTATGATTACAAAATGTACAATGACTCCCTGGCCGAATTAAAGATTCGTTCTTGGGTAGCCTTGTACCCACTACATAAAAAAAAGAACCAAAAACACACCCCAGTATAAACAAGAAAATAAAAACACCCATAACTCCAAAACCTTTCTACATATTTTCAAGAGAGCCCATTAAACCAAACATTGGAATAATAACAGCAAGAATAATAATACCTACTACCAACGCTAAGAAAACAATCAAAACTGGCTCAATAAAAGACTTCAAATTATTAACTAAACTACGATGTTCCTCGGCATAATAATCACTTACCTTTTTCATCATGTCAGCAAGTTGCCCTGTTGACTCTCCAGTAACTATCATATAATAAGCAACATCTGGAATGGCCCAATGATCTTTAAATGAAGTAGATATTTTATCACCTTTTACGATATTATCAATGGTTTCATTCATGATTTCTTTATAAATTTCATTGTTAGTAATTCGACTTAATATAGTCATACTATCCGTAATAAAAACGTTATTAGAAAGCAAAGAAGAAAATGTTTTGGTAAAAATAGTTAATTCATTATAAACGATAATCTTACCAAGCAAAGGCACATGCATCAAAACTTCTTGCGTTTTCTTTCGGAAAGCCTTGATATTTCGATAACACATATAAATAACCAAACAAATAGCAATCACTAATAAAACAATAAACAAAATATTGGCTTTTAAAAAATCACTCAAATTAATAATTGCCAAAGTAAGCCCTGTAATCTCTGCATCCGTATCGCGATAAATCTTAACAAACTCTGGAATAACAAACAACAAAATAAAAGTAATAACCCCAATAGCAAAAACCATGATAACAGTAGGATAAGTAATAGCACTAATCATTTGTTTTCTCGTTTTTTCAAGTTCTTCATAATAATTAGACATATCAGTCAAAGTTGCCTCTAATTCTCCAGTTGCTTCTGCCGCTTTAATCATATTAATAAGTAACGCTGGAAACATAACTCCTTGTTTTTCTAATGCTTTAGAAAAAGGTTCCCCCATCGTAAGTTCATAAATAATAGATTGAAAGGCCTTTCTATATTTTTTTTTCTTTTGCATTTGATTATTCAAAATTTTAATAGAATCTGTTAAAGGAATTCCACTTTTGATATAAGTAGAAAGTTGTGTCAGCCAAAACAATAAGTCTTTATTAGACATCCGTACAGTCAAAACACTCGTCTCACCATACAAAAAATCAATTAACTTATTTGTTTCAATAGAATAAACAATGTACCCCTCTTGCAATAAAAAAGTATTAACATCCAACTTGGAATATCCATTAATCGTCCCTGTTTCTACTCTTCCATCCTTATTTCGAGCTTTGTATTGAAATACACGTGGAGTAGTGCTTCGAACACTCCCCTCATTCTGTAAATTCACAAGAAGTGCTTTTCGCATTTCTTCTAACTTCATATTTTGTTTTTTTACAAACCACAAATTATTATATTTTTCTAAAAACTTGTCTCTTTTTTGTTTTTGAATAAGTTCTGCTTGCTTTTTTTCTTCTTCTTTGTCAAAAATGCTCTTCGTTGTTTTATAAACCTTATCTACTCTTCCACTCGCCACATTAAAAAGAAGCAAAAACAAATCAAAAAAAACAAACTTTATTCCTCGAAAAGTACACACAAACAAATCAACTATAACAAGAAAAGGAAGAAAAAAAGGATTAATTTTCTTTGAACCAAAAGAAACTTTTTTGCGAAACATCGTAACTTGCCTCCCTCATATCTTATTCTCTCCTTTATTATAACACGAAAAAAACCATTTTGCCTACAAAAAGTTTACTTTAGAAGACAAAAGCATAAAATAAAGTAAGGTGATACTATGTACAACACAGGAATCGTAACCAAAGGGTTAAGTTTAACCAAAATTATCGGAGGTTTATCAAAAACATTACAAATTGCTAATCAAGTCATACCCCTATATCAAAAAGCAAAACCCATGATTAGCAATGCTCGTAGTTTATTTAGCATTGTAAAAGAAATGGGCAAAAATACCAAAGAAACAATAAAAACACCAATAAAAGAAGACACAGCGACAAAGAATTTGCCAAAACAATAAAATACAAAAAAAGAGACATCTCCCACTTTTTTCTTATAAATATTTCTTTAACAATTGCAATTGGATATAAATTTTTACTTTTTTCTTCATCTCTTTAAAACGTATCTGCTTATAAATAAAACTCAAATTTTGATGCATATCTTTGTAATAAGAAATTTGTTTCACATCATATTTACCAAAATATTTTTCCCGTAAAGTTAAACGTTTCCCAGAAAGTGTATAAAGTCCTATAACATAATAGTGACCTTTTTCATATACAATCCTTTCCTGTTCTAAAAAATATCCTAATTTTTCTAAAGAAGTTCGTAATAAATACAAATCATTATTCGCTTGTAAAATATATTTTTTTATCCCCTTGGGCTGAGTATCTCTTATAATGTGCAAAATGGTAGAAGTCCCCATTCCAGAAATCACCGCTGTATCTACATCTTCGGTAATATTTGTAAAACCATCCGACAAAAGAGTTGGAATTTTCTTTTCTAAACCTACTTTTCGAATATTTTTTTTAGCCTGTAGCAATGCATTCTCATGAATATCGGTCGCAAGAACTTTTTGACACATTTCATTTTGCATCAAATAAATAGCCAAATAAGCATGATCACAACCAATATCTACTACTTTATCTTCAAAAGAAATAAAAGAAGCAATTGCCTCTATTCGTAATCGTGCCATTAGTCAGATAAAAAGTCCTTCAATTTCTTAGCTCTAGATGGATGTCTTAATTTACGTAATGCCTTTGCTTCAATCTGACGAATTCTCTCACGTGTAACATTAAATTTCTTTCCTACTTCTTCTAAGGTGTGACTTGTCCCGTCTACTAATCCAAAACGAAGCTCCAATACTTCTTGTTCTCTTTCTTGTAACGTTTCCAAAACGGCTTTAATTTCTTCCTTTAAAATCTCATTCGTTGCATATTCTTCAGGAGTCATTGCATTAACATCTTTAACAAAATCTCCCAAATGAGAATCTTCTTCTTCTCCAATCGGAGTTTCCAAAGAAACTGGGTCTTGGCTAATTTTAATAACTTCACGAACCTTTTCTACCGAAATACCCATTTTCTTAGCCACTTCTTCTTCACTTGGTTCTCGATTTAACTCAAGGGTTAATTGTCTTTGAATACGAGCCATTTTGTTAATCGTCTCTACCATATGCACAGGAACACGAATCGTTCTTGCTTGGTCGGCCAAAGCCCGTGTAATAGCTTGACGAATCCACCAAGTAGCATACGTAGAAAATTTAAATCCTTTGTCATAATCAAATTTATCTACGGCCTTCATTAGACCAATATTTCCCTCTTGAATCAAATCTAAGAATAAAAGGCCTCGTCCTACATATCGTTTTGCAATACTAACCACCAAACGTAAATTAGACTCTGCTAAAATATTTTTAGCCATCTCATCTCCAGTAGCAGCCTTTTTAGATAAATCAAGTTCTTGTTCAGCAGAAAGCAAACTGATTCGCCCAATTTCTTTTAAATACATGCGTACAGGATCATTAATGTTTACGTCCTTTGTAATCGCTGCATCATCTAAAATGATAGGTTCATCCTTTTCTAACGTTTTAGTTCCCTCAGAACCATCTTCTTCATCCGATACAATCTCAATATTATTTTCTACAAAGAAATTATAAAGTTCATCCAAAGAGTCATTGTCAACATCTAGTCCTTTCAAACTCTCTGCAAGTTGTTCAAAAGTAATAACTCCTTTTTCTTTTCCTAACTTTAATAATTCTTCTTTTCTTTCTTCAAACGTTTTAATAATCTTCATCCGAAACACTTCCTTTAATCTCTACTATTTT
>CAMUBM010000091.1 GCA_947087145.1 uncultured Mycoplasmatota bacterium | reverse complement strand
GACGATTTAGCAGCCAAACTTCTAATCGGACTAAGTGAAGAAGAAAATAAAATGGTACTCGATGAATTTGCTGTTATTGATAAAAACTTAAGCAAAGTAGATGCATTCCCCAATATAAAAGAAGTAAAGCCAATGACCCATACTTTAGATGACTTTGTCTTCACATTACGAGGAGATGTTGCAAAACCATCCATTCCTATCGAAGATGCTCTAAGAAATTGTGAGAAAACAGAAGGTAGAGAAATAGAAGTACCAAAAGTGGTAGGAGGTGACAACGAATGAACAAAACCATCGAAGAATTACATGAATTATTAATAAATGGCAAAGTGACCAGCGACGAATTAGTGAAAGAATCGTTACAAAAATCACATGAAGTACAAGAAAAATACAATGCTTTTGTTACCATTCTAGACGATGCAAAAGGTGGGGAAGTAACGGACAACTTACTTTCTGGTATTCCCTATGGAATCAAAGACAACTATTCCACCAAAAGTATTTTATCTACTGGTTCATCGAATACTTTAAAAAACTATGTTCCATTCTTTAACGCAACAGCGGTAGAAAATCTATACAAAGCAGGAGCCATCCCTGTAAACAAAACCGTTTTGGACGAATTTGGTATGGGAGGAACTGGTACAACTGGACACACAGGAACCGTTCTAAACCCTTGGGACAAAACACGCATGACCGCAGGAAGTTCAGCAGGAAGCGCTTGTGCCGTTGCAGCAGGAGTCTATCCGTATGCCTTAGGAAGTGATACAGGAGACTCTATAAGAAAACCAGCAGCTTATTGTGGAATTGTTGGATACAAACCAACCTATGGCATGATATCAAGATATGGGTTATTCCCTTTTGCATCTAGCCTAGATCACTGCGGAGTACTAACACGTTCTGTTAAAGATGCTGCTATCGTTGTAGACAACATGAAAGGCATTGATGAGGCCGACATGACTAGTTGGGACTCCAAAGACATTCACCTATATGAAAGCATAAATGGCGAAATAGAAGGAAAAAAACTATGCTATATCAAAGAACTTTGTGATATAAACAATTACGAAAATCCTACTGAAGAACTAAAACAACACTTAGAAAATTTTGCAGAGAAAATAGAACTTTGCAAAACACTAGGCTTTGATGTAGAAGAAGTCTCTGTCGACCAAAACCTTTTAGATGCTGTTCCAAGCGTTTATGTAGCCATTCATTCTGCAGAAGCAACAAGCAATATGTCCAACCTAACAGGCATTATCTTCGGACCTAGAGGTACTGGTAAAAATGTCACTGAAATGATGATGGACCATCGAACAAAAGGTTTTTCTCCCTTAATCAAACGCCGTTTTATCATTGGTTCTTACGTGCTACAAAAAGAAAACCAAGAAAAATATTTAAAAAATGCCCAACGAGTAAGAAGATTAATTGTAGATACTTGGAAAAGTTTATTTAAAACTTACGACGCTGTAATATTACCTGTAGGAACAGGACCTGCTAAATTCCTAGACGACTCGAAAAATGGAAAAATAAAAGGGACAGAACCATTAGAAGAACACTTACAAATTGGAAATTTTGGAGGTTTTCCATCCATTACAATTCCAGATGGCTTTATAAATGACTTACCCGTTGCCCTAAACATCACAGGAAATTGTTACGACGATGCCAACGTCTTAAACATTGCTTATGCGATAGAAAACGCGTGTGGCTATAAAAATCAAATTGCGAAGGAGGCGAATTAATGGCAAACTACATTGCAAAAATAGGACTCGAAATGCACTGTGAAGTCAGCAAAACCAATTCCAAAGTATTTTCAAGTGCTAAAAATGAATACAACGAAACTCCAAACTGCAATATTGCACCCCTTGATATGGGTTTCCCAGGAACGCTTCCTGTCCTAAACAAAGAAGCCGTAAGACTTTCCTTAATGGCTAGTATGATACTACACTGCAAACAACCAGAATATATGTACTTTGAAAGAAAAAATTACTACTATCCAGACATGCCCAAAAACTACCAAATCACCCAAAATCCACCAGAAGATTGTGTAGGAATGAACGGATACATCGATGTAGAAAGAGAAGATAGTTCGACGTTTAGAGTCGGAATAGACAACATTCACCTAGAAGAAGACGCAGCAAGCCTAGACCATTACTACGATACTTCCTGCATCGACTACAATAGAGCAGGAGTTCCCTTACTAGAACTCGTAACCAACCCCGATATGCATAGTGCCGAAGAGGCAGTACTTTTCCTAGAACAAATGCGTAGTATCTACCAGTATGCGAATATTAGTGATGCTGACACAAAAAAAGGACAAATTCGGTGTGATGTCAATGTATCCATTATGGACGCCAATTTAGACGAAACGGATCCAGACAACTGGGGTACCAAAATTGAAATTAAAAACGTCAATTCCTTTGGAGGAGTAAGAGATGCCATCAACTACGAAATAAAACGCCAAACAAAGTTAAAAGAAAACGGCGAATACGATAGCATGGAACAACAAACAAGAAGATGGGACGAAGAGTCTGGTACCACGATTTACATGCGTAGCAAAGTTGATGCCATTGACTATAAATACTTTGTTGACCCAAACTTACCGAAATTTAAAATAGATGCTACTTGGTTGGAAGAAATTAGAAAAAGTATTCCTGCTTTAGCAAATGAAAGAAAACAAAAATACAAAGACACCTATGGACTAAGTCATTATGATGCCAGTGTCATTGTAAAAGAAAGAGATTATGCCGAATATTTTGAAAGATGCATCGAACTAGGAATAGAACCAAAAACGGCTTGTAACTGGTTAACTACTCAAATTCTAGGAGAAATCAACAAAGAAGAAATACCTTTACAAGACTTCTATATTACTCCCGAACGTTTAAAACAAATTATTGTGGAATTAGAAAAAGGAACCATTTCATCAAAACAAGCCAAAGAAATCTTTTATAAAGCAATCTCAGAAAAAAAAGAACCAAAAACATTTATTAGTAAAGATAATGCTCAAATCTCAAACAAAGAAGAACTAGAAAACATTATTAATAAAATATTAGAAGAAAATCCAAAACAAATCGAAGAATACAAAAATGGAAAAGACAACCTATTTGATTATTTTGTAGGACAAGTCATGAAAAATACACGTGGAAAAGCAAATCCTGTTATTACAAAAGAAATATTAAACGAAAAATTAAATGGATAGACAAACCATATACTATAAAAATGGAACGACTAAAGTAAAAAAGAGACGTTTCTTTTTTTTGTTTTATTTGTTATAATGTATTCGTGATAATTATGAAAAAGATAAAAAGAGAACTAAACAAAATCCTTGATTTTTTTAAAGGAATACGTATCAGTACCATTTATAAATTAATAGGTATAGCTCTATTTATAGGAATTTTAATTTGGGTATTTTCAACAATAAATAAAAGTGAAAAAACAAATGATAAACAAAGCATTATTCTCACAGGGACCATTGTAAATAAAGGAGAAGACTACATTATCATAAAAGATAATAGTAACAAAGAATATAAAATCCCTGTCACTGACGAAGAAAAATATCCTCTAGGCAGTGACGTAAATGCAAATGTTGGAAATGTAGTAGAAAAGGGCGACGAGAAAAAACCGACAAGTATAACAAGTAACCAAGTAACGATTACCAATGAAAAAACCGAAAACAAAAACGCCGACGAAGAAATCATTACCTACATAACTGAAAGCGAGGACTACTTCACAAGTAACGATACTTCCCTAAAAGAAGAGGCTAAAATGCGTTTTATCACCATTGTTGATTTTCTATTCTATAATGGATACATAAAAGGATACACAATAAAAGACATTACAAGTAAAACCAAATTACAAGCATTGAAAATCACTTTATCCATTGATAATAAAATAGAAAACTACTTTCCTGGATACAAAGAAAGCATTAGCACCACAACCGGAAAAATTTATACTGGAATCAAAAACAAAATTATCGAATCTTACCTAACAATTACAACAAAAATCTGTACTTATGACCCAGAAACCTGTAAGAATGCTAAAAATGACTTCCAACAAATGAAACAAGCCTTCTCGATTACTTGGAATACCATTCGAAATTTAATCACCAATAGCACCGATAATCTAAAAGAGTGGTATGAAATTTTTAGTGGAAAAACAAGCTAAACCATGGTATACTCCTGACTTTGACAGTTTTAGAAAGTCAAAATCTCTCAAACCTAGTGTTT
>CAMUBM010000090.1 GCA_947087145.1 uncultured Mycoplasmatota bacterium | reverse complement strand
TTTTCTATTTACTTTTTTTTTGCTTTCGTGTAAGATAATGGTAGACAGTGGTACATTGTGGTAGAAAGTGGGAGATACGAATTGTTCATGGGCGAATACCATCATAACATTGATGATAAATCAAGACTTGTGTTGCCTTCGAAGTTTCGAAACCTACTTGGGCCTAACTTCATTGTGACGCGTGGTTTTGAGAAGTGTTTATACGTTTATTCTATTGCGGAATGGGAAAAACTAGAAAACCAATTAAAAACTCTACCTTTTACAAAAAAAGATGCCCGAACAATCAATCGTTTCTTCTTTTCTGGTGCTACTGAATGTGAGTTCGATTCACAAGGTCGAACTTGCCTTACCTCCCCACTCGTGAGTTACGCCGATTTAACGCGCGAATGTGTAGTGATCGGCGCTAACGATCGAATTGAGATTTGGGATAAAACCTTATGGGAGGCATTTATGACAGACAATAATGATAAAATGTCTGACTTAGCTGAAAATTTATTTATGGATGTGAATTTTTAATGAAGCATGTAAGTGTACTTTTGAATGAAAGTATTGTAGGTCTTTCTATACGAGAAAGTGGTATTTATGTAGATGCTACACTTGGATATGCGGGACATAGCAAAGAAATACTAAAACGATTAGAAAATGGATTTCTTTATGCTTTTGATGCTGATTTAGAAGCCATTCAATATTCCAAAAAAGAATTGAAAAACATTAGTGATTCTTTTCAAATTTTTCATAGCAATTTTGCTTCTATGAAAGAATGTTTAAAGAATGTGGGTGTTACAGAAGTGGATGGGATTCTTTTTGATTTAGGAGTTTCTAGTCCACAAATTGATGAAGCAGAACGAGGTTTTTCTTTTATGCAAGAAGCAAAACTGGATATGCGGATGGACCAAACACAGAATTTTTCTGCTTATGATGTTGTAAATACGTATTCGAAAGAAGATTTGGTTTCTCTATTTTATACGTATGCCGAGGAAACAAGAAGTAAGTTTGTTGCAGAAGCAATTATTAAGTATCGAGAAACAAAAGTTATTGAGACAACAACAGAACTTGTGTCCATTATAGAGAGTGCGGTGGGTGCCAAATATTTTTATATGAAACATCCAGAACGCGAAATCTTTCAAGCCATTCGGATGGAAGTGAACCATGAACTACAAGTGTTAGAAAGTGTTTTACCGGAGGCAATTTCACTTCTTAAAAAAGGTGGAAGAATTTGCGTTATCACATTCCATTCTTTAGAGGATCGAATAGTAAAACGAATATTTAAACGTTTAAGTGAAGTGGATCCAATGGTACAAGGACTTCCAGAAATTCCAGAAGCATACCAACCAAAGATAAAATTAATTACGAAGAAGCCGATTTTGGCAAGTGAAGAAGAAATAAAGGAAAATCCAAGAAGTAAAAGTGCTAAATTGCGAATTATAGAAAGGGTGTAAAAAATGAGAAAGAGAAGTACAAGTGGAAAAAAGATTACGATTTTAAAAGGAGAGAAAATTTTATATGTGCTATTGTTTTTGCTAGTGATTGCTGTACCTATTTCGAATGTTTTTACAAAAGCAATTTTATCTGAATCCAATATTGAAGTGGAACAATTAAAAAGTAAAATAGCCAAACAAACCAATTTGAATGAAAGCTTGGGGATGCAGATTAATGAACTTGCTTCTCTCGATAAAATTCAAGAGGTTGCAAAAGAGGCTGGTTTAACTTATAATAATGATAATATCAAAGTCATTCATGAAAATGAGTAAAAAGGGGTCTTACCATGAAAAGAAAGAATAGTATTCATTATAATTTAAAATTAACGATTGCTTTTCTTTCTTTTTTGTTTGTTTTGATTGCAGCTAAACTTGTTTTTGTGGCTGTATCTAATGATGTAGATGGAATTGATTTGCGTGCTTTTGCGGATAATCGGAATACTTCTACAAAAACACTTTATGCTTCTCGTGGAACTATTTATGATAGAAATAACAATATTTTGGCAGTGGATACCAATTCTTATACAGTGATTGGGTATTTAAATTCTAGTCGAACTACGAATGAAGCAAGTCCTCAACATGTTTTGGATAAAGAGACTACGGCACGGGCTCTTGCTCCTGTTTTGGAACGTGAAGAAAGTGCTTTGTTAGAACTTTTAAATCGTGAGAATTTATATCAAGTGGAGTTAAAAAGGGGGATTACAGAAGCGAAGAAGAATGAGATTATTGCTCTTGATTTGCCCGGGATTGATTTTATACAAAGTACGAAACGATATTATCCCTATGGAAATTATGCTTCTTATATTCTCGGGTATGCTAAAGCCGATGATGAAGGAGAAATCCAGGGAGAGATGGGAATTGAACAATATTTTAATGATACCTTAAAAGGAGAAAATGGTTCGATTACGTATGAAAGAGATTTGTATGGGTATCGTATTCCTAGTGTTCCTTACACGCAAGTTGATAGCAAGAGTGGAGCCAATTTGTATTTGACTTTGGACCAAGATATTCAACTGGTTTTAAAAAATGCTATCCATGATTTAACAAGCAATTATAGTTTCGACTGGGCAACGATAACCGTGATGGATGCAAAAAGTGGTGCTATTTTAGGAAGTTCTAATAATCCAAGTTTTGATTTGAATACAAGGGAAGATTTGGAATCTTATTTAAATCCTTTGGTTTCTTATACTTACGAGCCAGGAAGTGTTATGAAAATATTTTCTTTTATGGATGCCATTGAAAAAGGGATGTATAATGGGGATGAAGTTTTTCATTCCGGTTCGATTGAACTTTCTGATGGAACGAAAATTAAGGATTTTAATAATACTGGTTGGGGGGATATTACTTTTGATACCGGTTTTGCTTATTCTAGTAATGTTGCTGCTACCAATTTGGCTTTGCGTTTGGGAGCAAAAGAGTTAAGAAGTTTTTATGAGAAGTTAGGTTTTGGAAAAACAACGGGAATAGAACTTCCAGGAGAGTTGGATGGAAAGATTGCCTTTCAGTATGAAAGTGAACTGGCAACAGCCTCTTTTGGACAAGGAATTACAGTAACACCGATTCAAATGTTACAAGCGTTATCTGTATTATGTAATGATGGGGTGATGGTAAAGCCTTATTTGGTTTCTAAAATTGTAGATGATGCTGGAAATGTGATAGAAGAGTTTGGAAGAGAAGAAGTAGGAGCGGTTGCTAGTAAAGAGACGACTCAAAAGGTAAGGGACTTGATGTATAAAATGATTTATGATGGTTTTTCGTCTAGTAAGGCCTTTGCGCCTTCCAATGTGACTTTAATTGGAAAAACGGGAACGGCTCAAATTGCAAGTCCTAAGGGCGGTTATTTGACAGGAGAGTATGATTATATTAAAAGTTTTGCTGGAGTATTTCCTTATGATAATCCGCAATATGTGGTTTATATTGCTATTAAGAAGTTTGTAGGTGGGACCAATGATATTGCAAGAATTATTAATGCTGTTGTAGAGGAAACAGCAAAAGCTATGCATATTGTGGAAATGGCAAGTGATGTGGATGAGAGTAAGATTGTTGTTTTAAGTCATATGATTTCAAAACAAACGGAAGTGATGGTAGAAGAACTTACTAAAAAAGGGTTGGTTCCTATTGTTCTTGGAAACGGAAAGTATATTGTCGGTCAATATCCTTTAGAAAAGCAAAAAGTATTACAAGGCTCTAAAGTGTTTTTGGCAACAAATTCACTTGAAGTGACGATGCCTGATGTTGTAGGGTATAGTACGAATGAAATAGTGACTCTTTGTAATTTGATTGGAGTGCCTTATCATTTAAATGGATACGGAAAAGTTGTATCCACTTCTATACCTACAGGAGGAGTTATAGATAAAACTTCTATCTTAGAAATTTATTTAGAAAAGTAGCATTTGCATTTTTCTTGTGAATCGCTTATAATACAGACAGTGAGAGGGGACAAACCATGGAACCTAAACAATACAATGATAAAATTTATAATAAAGATGTTGTTTTATTGCGTAATCGTATAAGAGAATTGGAAGATAGAATTTTGGATGGCCGTTTGCAGGTGGCTACTTTACAAGATTTTCAATCTGTTTTTGAAGAAACGAATAAGGTAAAAACTGAATTTAAAGCACTTTGTGGAGAGGTTCCCAATCAAGTTTATACTTCCGAATTAAATGCTTATTTTGCTCATGAGAGAGAATTTTTAGATGCTTTATTTTCTTTTTTGCTTATCTTCCATAATTATCATGAAGC
>CAMUBM010000089.1 GCA_947087145.1 uncultured Mycoplasmatota bacterium | reverse complement strand
ATGGTTGGTATCGTATTTTAAAAGGTAAGCTAGTTCTTCTGGGTCTGTTAAATCGTTAATTGCAACGATATCAAAATCAATTCCCGTAATCATTTCTCTAAAAGCTACTCTTCCAATTCTTCCAAAACCATTAATGGCTACTTTTATCATAATTATCCTTCTTTCTATCCTATAAATTCTCTCAATATCGAGTCTTTACTTATGTATTCACTTGGGATTGGGTAAAAACCTTGGAGTGATTTTATAAGTCTTCTTGCTTCTTCGTAGTAAGGAGAGTCCAGTCCTACTGAGTAAAGAAGTGGTTCTACAAATACTTTTAAGACTCCTACTTCAAATACGTAGGCGGTATTTATAACTACATCGGCTTGGTGAATGTAAGGAAAGATATATTTTTCTTCTCCTTCTCTTACCCCTTGCCAAAGTTCCATGGTTTTAGAGACATCAGTGGCACGAGTGCGGTTGTCTCTAATAATTCTTCTTAATAATCTTAAGTCGACCGTTGATACATAGTTGTGTCTGTCAATTCCTAGTGGTATGAATGGACTTAAGTAAATTTTGTATTTGTATTTTTCTTCAATTTCTGGTGTGAGTTCGTCGTTTAGACAATGAAGTCCCTCAATTAAGAGAATGCTATTTTCTTCTATTTTTACAGCATTGGCTCTTCTATTTTTCTTTCCAATCACAAAATCGTAGACAGGTAGATGTACTTCTTTTCCTGCAAGTAAAGCATTTAAATCGGCATTGAATAATTCTGTATCAATAGCTTCTAAACATTCAAAGTCATATTCTCCTTTTTCATTTTTAGGGGTTTCTTCATGGTCTTTGTAGTAATCGTCCACCGATATAGGAATGGTATTAAATCCTAATGATTTTAAGTAACTGGCAAGTCTTTTCGTTGTTGTTGTTTTTCCAGTGGAAGAAGGACCCGAAATTAGAATGATTTTTTTGTCTTTGTTTTCTTTTATTGTACGTGCTACACTTGCTATTTCTTCATTAAAAACAAGTTCGTTCGCTTCAATGATTTCTTTGATTTTGCTTTCACTTATTTGTTTATTTAAGTCGGCAAGGTAGGGAATACGCATTGTATCTAACCAATCTTTTCCTTCATTAAACGTATCAATAATGTTTCCATAGTGAACATATTCTGGAACAAGTCCTTCTGTTCTACTGCTTGGATAGACCAAAACAATTTTGTTTTTTCCTAGATAGACTAAGTCAAATTTGCTAATTTTTCTTGAGTTGTAGGGTAATTCTGTATAGTAATAGTTGTAATAATTTTTTAATTTGTGAAAGGTTACGATATCTATATTTTGGTTATGAATGTTGCTTGCTTTTTCTAGTTGTCCTTGTTTTTTAAAGTAAGCAATCGCTTCTTTTTTGTTTACATTGTATCTTTCAATTTTTTCATTGTCACCAATGATTTTGGACATGGCATTTTTTATTTGGTTTAAATCTTCTTTGCTAATGGAATGCGTTCCAACTATTTCTGTCATAATCCCTTTTGGTACACTATGTAAAAATTCTACTTCTACGTCTTTAATTGTTTCTTTTACTGCCACTTCAAAAATAAATTTCAAAGCTGCTTGGTACATACGATAGCCATAAGGGTCTAAAACGTCTATGAATTCTATCTGGCAAGACTTCGTTAGTTTAGTGGTCATGGCAACGATTTCATTTCCTATTTTGGCGCCTAAAATGACATGTGACATTTCACTTTGGTAATATTCTGCCACTTCATATATGGTTGTATATAATGGGAAAGATTTTGATGTCCCATTACTAAATGTAATAATTATTTCTTGCATACTTTACCCCTCGTATTCTCCATTATTTTATCATAAAGATAGGGCTTTTGTACACAAAGTTTTTTGTAGAAAAAAAGATAGAACACAGTCTTTTAAAAATTATCTAAAATTCTTTCTTATATACACCTTTTTCAAATAATAACAAAACTAGACATCTTTTTTTCGTATAGAAACTTTTCTATCTAACTATGATAATAGTAGGTGATACTAAAAATGAACATTATTCCAACAGTGATTGAAAAAAGTAGTAACAGGGAGTATGCATTTGATTTGTATTCTAGACTTTTAAAAGATAGAATTGTGTTTCTAACTGGAGAGATCAATATGGAGACGGCTAATATAGTCATTAGTGAACTTCTTTATTTGGACTCTTTAAATCACGATGAGATTTGTTTGTATATTAATAGTCCTGGAGGGGAAGTATGTAGTGGTTTTGCTATATATGACACCATGTCTTTTATCAAGAGCAATGTTAGAACCATTGTGGTTGGAATGGCTGCAAGTATGGCTGCGTTCTTGCTTGCTTGTGGAGACACTAGATGTGCTCTTTCTAATGCAGAAGTCATGATCCATCAGCCTCTTGGGGGTATACAAGGACAGGCAACCGATATTAAAATTGTTGCAGATCATATTTTAAAAACAAAGAAAAAATTAATTGACATACTAGCAAAAAAGACAAAGAAAAAAGCTTCTATACTAGAAGCAGATATGGAACGTGATTATTATATGGATAGTAAAGAAGCTTTAGACTATGGAATTATCGATGAAATTCTGTAGTCTTTTATTTTAAGCAAATACTTTCTAATTCTTGTTTGGTTAAAGATTTCATTCGTTTTACAACTTCTTCTTTTTTAGATGCTTTCAATAGTTCTTTAAAATAATAGAGTTGCAAACGCTCATATGGTATTGTAGCAGAACCTTTGGTTATTTTTTCTAAACTATGACAATTATAATGATAGCTTTCTTTTTGAGGAATGTAATCTGGAAGTAAAAGAATATTAAATAAGTAATCAAATTCTTCTGGAATATTATCTCCTAGTAATAAGGGGCGATTGGTTTCCAAATCACAATATAAACTATATGCTTTTAGTTCTTGTTTTTCTGTTATACTTTTCTTTTCAAAATTTTCAGCTATAAATTTGCTTTCTTTCCAACCAATACTTACTAAATCTGGCTGTCCATCATCAATTTTATCGTTTATGCGCACAATTCTATTTAAATAAACTAATAAATTGCTACTTTCTTTTGTATTTTGAAAAACGGATAAAAAGGCTCTTCTTAACATTTCGTCATCTGTAATAGAAGCAATTTTTTCTTGTGTTATATTCATGTATGTTTTTAAAAAAAAATTCATACTTCCATGAGATACATTTTCTAATACATCTTTTTGCCCCTTTTTATGTAATTTATAAATTATTCGTGCTTTTGATAGTTCTATGTCTGTCATTTTTGTTCCTTCTTTCTTGGTAGTATATTTTAATAATTTTTAAAGAAATAGTCCATATCATTCTTTCTTTTTATATTCTTCTATCATTTTTTTCATTTTAATAAAGTGGTGATTAATCCCTGACTTTCCTATTTTATAGTCTGTTTCTAATGATATAATTTCTGCGAGTTCTGCATACGATGACTCAGGATATTTATAACGATATTCTAAAACAATGCGAGTGTGTTCGTCGAATAGGTCCATCAAGTCCTTTTCTTTTAAAAATCTTATGTCCTCTATTTGTTTCATCCCTGTAGTGGTTGTTTTCTCTTGATTTGCTATTTCACAATTGTTTAAACGATTGACCATATTTTTATGATCTCTATAAATTCTTATGTCTTCAAAATAGAAAAGAGAATGGATGGCATTGAACATTTTGATTAAATCACTAATGGCTTCTGCACTTTTTATATAGGTAATATACCGATTGTTTCTTTTTAATACCTTTGCCTCAAGGTTTAGACTTTTTAGTAATTTTTTTATAAAGTCGGCATCTGTTTTGGTTAAAAAGGCAAATTCTAAATGGTAGCCACTTGTACCAGGATCATTTATGGATCCAGTTGTTAAGAATGTGCCTTTTAAGTAAGCCACTTTTTCTTCAAAAGCTTCATAGTACTCTTCATTGGCTTTTATTTTTTTACCATTTTCATAAATATAAAGTGCTTCTAAAATAGAGGATAATTTTTCTTTTATTTCTAAAATATAGATTTGTTTTACACGAAATCGTTTTTGGTTACGGATAATAATTTTGATATTTATTCCAAAAACTTCTTTTAGATAAGAATAAATTCTTCTTGCTATTTTGGCATTTTCACTCGTAATGGTTACTTTTTCTTTGGTTATTTTGGCGTCGTATCTAAGTATTGCAGAAAGTTCTGCTCTTTTTTCTATTTGGTTTCCCTCTAACCCTGTGATTTCTTCTTTAAGTTTGCTTGAAAATGTCATGGTATCTT
>CAMUBM010000088.1 GCA_947087145.1 uncultured Mycoplasmatota bacterium | reverse complement strand
CCTCAAAATTCCTTTTCATTCTACCCATTATCTGCTATAATGAAGCATGTAAAGAATGAAAGGAAACGCATATGGCAAAACCAAAAAAACAAAAGTTTGATACAAAAAATATAAAAATAAACGAAGAAGAACTATCCATTACCAAAATAGGGGATATGACAACTGCAGAACAAAGTCCTTTCCTAGTCATTGGTATTTTTATCACTCTTTTAGTATTTATCTTTTTCTTACCAAGTCTGGTGAGTTTAATTAAAGGAGATACCACCAAAACAGAGGTAAGCACTCCATCCCAAAAAGAACCAGGAAGTGAAAATCCCCCAGAAGAAAAAGAAGAACCTTATTATGAAATCAGCGATTCTTTAAAAATAACTCTAGAAGAAACTTTACTAGTAAACAATTTTAAAATAGAAAACCAAGAAATCGGTTTTAACATAACGAACAATGGAGAAACACGTTTCAACTTCAATCGTAAAAACTATTTTTTAGAAATGTACACCGAAGATAACACCTTTCTAGAAAGAATTATCTTGAAAAAAGACAGCATTCCAAAAGGAGAAAGTGTTACATTCCACTATCCCATTCTAGAAACGACCTACCCAAATGTGAAAAAAATTCGTTTAGTAGAAAAGGAAATTGCCGATTATCCGAACATTGAGTTAGAAAAAAATGAAGCAGGAGAAGAAGTGTTAGTATGCACAACCAATACAGAAACCATTACCTATAAATTTCAAAATCAAAATCTTAGGACCATCACAGACGTCATAAACTATCCATATAGTGAAGATGAAAATTACAAAACAAAACTAGAAGAATGGAAAATAAAAGTTGCAAAATACAATGCGACAGCAGGAATAACTTCTATGTTTGTGGATACTGGCGTCGGATTTGTTGTTAACACAACACTTGATTTACCAAACGTAAAAATAGCAGATACCGAAAACGAAAATTATTATGCATACGAAACCAAAGCCAAAATTGTAAAATTTGAGATGGATGCAAGAGGCTTTACTTGTAAATAAAGGATGTGAATAAAAGTGGACTACTTAATAGATATTAACAACTTTCATGGACCACTTGATTTATTATTACACTTGGTGCGTTCCACTGAAATGGACATCTATGAAATTGATACCAGTGTCATTATCGAAAAATACTTGAACTATATTGAAAAAATGCAAGAAATCAATATTGATATAGCCAGTGAATTTTTAGTGATGGCAGCAACACTAGTCCATTTAAAAAGCAAAATGTTAATCGGTGCAACAGAAGAAACAACCGAAGAAGAACAGGAATTTGAAATCAATTCAGAAGAAGATTTAAAAAACAGAATTTTAGAATATGAAAAATACAAAAATATGACCGAAGTATTTAAAGAACTCGAAGAAAAACGAAATGATTTCTACACCAAAGAACCAATGCCTCTAAAAGAGTTCACAGACAAAACCATAACAAATGATGGAAGTGTAACCCTAGAAGACTTGATCAATGCCTTCCTATCCTACCAAGAAAGAATAAACTATTTAAAACCAGTACATACTAAAATAACCAAAAAAGAAATAAATGTCGAAGATAGAATTATATCCATCAAAGAAAAATTACACCAAAAGAAAAAAATGGACTTTTTGGAACTTTTTGATACAGTAACCAAAGAATATGTAGTAGTCACGTTTCTAGCTATTCTACAAATGAACAAAAACAATGAAATAAACATTTACCAAGAAAAAAACTTTGAAAATATTTTAATAGAAAGCAAGTGAGTTATGAATTTAAAAGGAGTACTAGAAGGCATTCTTTTCGTAGTAGGAGACGAAGGAATTACGCTTAATAAAATATGCGAAATACTAAATATCAACATGGACGACGCCAAAAATTTATTAAAAGAATTAAAAGCCACTTATGAAAGCGAAGAAAGAGGAATACGCATTAGTTATTTAGGGGATGCCTTTAAACTTACAACAAAAAAAGAACACAAAGAATACTATGAAAAACTAGTAGAAAATCCCGACAATAACTTGCTCAGTTCATCTGCTTTAGAAGTCCTAGCAATTGTTGCTTATAACCAACCCATAACAAGAGTAGAAATCGATGAGATGCGAGGAGTATCGTCTACTCACATGATAAGAAGATTAGTAGCAAAAGGATTATTAAAAGAAGCAGGAAAAAGTACCATGCCAGGAAGACCTAATCTTTACAAAACCACCAGTGACTTTTTAGATTACTTTGGCCTAGCAACCCTAAATGATTTACCAGAAATAGATAAAACAGAAAAACCAAATGAAGAAAGTGACTTATTCACATCTATCTATAAGGAAGAAGAAAAAGTAAATGAATGACTTATTAAACCAAGAGGTAGATGTTTATAACCAAGAATTTGAAAAACTAGAACTAGAAGACCAAGAAATTAATAACAAATCATTTGGAAATGTAACATTTAAAAATACAACACTTATGAACATGCGATTTGAAAATGTAGTTTTTAACAATGTGACCTTTTTAAATAGTGATTTATCCAATACAACGTTTACAAATTGTGGACTACACAATTGTCATTTTATAGATTGTAAAATGATTGGAACTTCATTGAATGATTGTACAATAAAACATACAGAATACAAAAGAATTGCAGGAAAATACTTAGGTTTTTCTTACTCGAAAATGACTGAAGTAACAATAAAAGAATGCAATTTACTAGAAGCAAGATTTATAGAACTAACTTTCAATCACTTTACACTAGAAGAAACGAATTTAAATAAAACAGAATGGAACAATGTCTCTTTATATGGGATAGATATATCTTCTTGTACCATAGAAGACATACTTATTGACCCTAAATATTTAAGAGGAGCCATCCTAAGTTATGAACAAATTATTCATTTAATTCCCTTGTTAGGAATAAAAATAAAATAACAATTAGAGATTATTGCACAATTTTAGAAAAAGTATGCTATAATCTATTTATGCCTCCGTGGTGAAATTGGTAGACGCGCTGGACTCAAAATCCAGTAGTAGAAATACTGTGCCGGTCCGAGTCCGGCCGGGGGCACCAAATGAAGTCATTACTCCTTATTCAGGAGTTTTCTTTTGCACAATTCCTTTTAAAACTTTTTCATTAAAAATGCCTATTCCAGTAATCTACTCTTTTTACACCCAGTTAAAAGATAAACAAGAAGTAGAAGAGTATTACAAAAGAATGGGCTTTATACTAAATGCAGAGCAACAAAAAAGAACAAGAATAAGAAATTAATACAGAAAGGAAAAAGAAAATGAAAAAATGGATAAAAAAAACATGTAAAAAAGTAGCCATTAAGTTAGCACTTTGTTTACCTATTCTATCTCTCTATTCTTTTAAAGTAGAAGCTTCTCCTAGTCCTTTAATTGAAAATACAAATAAAATAGAGAAGAATTTAAAAGAAAAAGAAGCAATAGAATTAGCAAGTGATACATACGATAAAGAAATAGAAGAATATTTACAATTATTAGAAACATTAGAGAAGACACAAAATGAATACCAACAAATGCAAGAAAAGTTATTGAGAATAAAAGCGGAAAAACTTAACGTGTCCCCTTATGAAGATACGTTATATGCTACTACTAAAAGTATAGGAGATTTTGTTATACGCAATAGTTCTTCCGTTCCTATTTATACTTCCAATTCTGATTTGTTGGCTGGAAAAAACTTCAAAACTGCCTATTATGGAACAAAAGAAATATGTTTGATAAAATCAATCACTATGGCTAGGGAAAATCTAGTCATAGATGTAGATAATATGGAAGATTATGAAACCTTGAAAGAAAGTGGCTTTTCTGTAACAGGATACACACTAGTAAACCAATATTCTTTACAAGAAGATGGTACATTAGATATAGAAGGAAAATGTGAAGAAGAAGGAATTCAATTTGCTTTCCAAGAAAAAGAGCAAAAAAGAACAAGAATTATTAAAAAGGAAATATTACCCTGTTAAAAATTTAAAAAATTTGGAGCTACTTGGCAGAGGCCTCGTTCCGGAGCAAAATCAGCTCCTCCGCACTGAAACGATACGCCTTGTCGCAGAACTGGCAGGTGAGCTCCGCGCCCTTCTGTTCCTCAATAAGGGAGTCCAGCTCCTCTTTCCCCAAGCTGATGAGGGCCCGGCTCACCCGCTCCCGGGTGCAGTAGCAGCGGTACTCCACAGGGACGGTCTCCAAAACCTCCAGCTCGAACTCCCCCAGTACCTCCCGCAGCAGGCCCAGAGGGTCCATCCCGCTGTC
>CAMUBM010000087.1 GCA_947087145.1 uncultured Mycoplasmatota bacterium | reverse complement strand
TCCAAACCTTCTTTTTTTAGTTTCCGTATTTGAATACGCTTCCTTCTTATGTCATTTTCACTGAAGAAAATGGTTCCGATTTTTTCTTTTAAACGCGTTTCTATTTTCAAGTCACTAATAATGGAATCTACTTCGTCATTGATAATACGAACTGCATCTATTTCAATGTCCTTTCCTTTACAATTAATTGTCAATTGACTAATGGTTGGCACGTCTTTTACTTCGACGATAAAATCGTTGTCTTCTACGTAGTTATTGGTAATGACTACATCTTTTCCTACATAAGTGATGACATCATCGGCTTCTCTCGTATTTCTAAATCGAATTTTGTAATCTCTTTTTTCAGGAATAATTCCGGTCTTTCCTTCCACAGGACGGATAATTAGTGTATAGTTGTTTTGTAAATAATTATAATCAATGTGGGTCATAATGTAAAATCCTTGTTCAAACAAAGAAGAATATCCATCGTCTTCGTAGAGTTTAAATAGATTGCTTTTACCTGGGAAAACATGAATTTCTAGTTTTTTTGGTGGATTGGTTACATTGATATTTTCTTCTAAAATGGCTAGAGGAACAATAGAACCAGCACGGGCAAATACAGGATAGTCTTCGTCTTTATAAAATGTGACATAACGTTTGTTGCCTGGGAATTTTTTTCCGGTATTAAAGTCATACCACATGCCACTCGGTAAAAATATTTTTTCTACTGCTCGGTTCATAACTATATCTTTTTTGACTGTTATAGGGGCTACAAATAGTTCACTTCCAAAATAATATTCGTTTTTGTATAGTGGTTCATCATAAGTTTCTGGATGATTGTAGTAAAGTGGCTGTATTAATGGAAGACCAGTTGTGTGGTATTTATGTGCTTCTGCATAGAGGTAAGGAATGAGTCTATGGCGTAGATTACAATATTCACGGACAATGTTTAGTGTTTTAATGTCCCAACGCCAAGGTTCTCTTTTGTAGTAGTGTCCATGTTTGGCACTAAAACGGAAGATGGGACTATAAGTGGCTAGTTGGACGTATCTTAAGTAGAGTTCGCTATCTTCTATCCCTTCTTTGTATCCACCAACGTCATGACTCCACCAAGACACACCAATGTTACTGGCTGTTGCGTTATAGAATGGTAACAGTTTTAGAGTATCCCAACTAACAAGAGTTCTTCCTGAGTAGTGGACAGGTGTACGATGTGGAGCCACTAAACTTGCTCTTGATAGAAGCATTCCTCTACGGGTCGCATATTTTTTGTAATCATTAAAATGATAATGGTTTAAGGCTCTTAATGTACTCGCCTCTTTTGGATTGTAGTAATCTAAAAAGTAGAAATCAATGTCTAGTTCGTTTAGGGGATTAATTAAATGGTGAAAATATTCCATTAAAAGACTGCTATCAAAAACATTAAAAGGAATGTTTTGGTCTTCTGCCAGTCCTAGATTTCCTTTGATCAAAGGGTAATTGACTTCTGCCTTACTTATTCCTTCGCTTGGGTCAATGGCTAAACCTACGCGTACTCCTCTTTCGTGCATGTAATCTACAAAACTCTTTGGATTAGGAAATAAACTATGGTTAAATGTATATCCGGTTTTTGGTAAATCCGTTTTGGTATGCCATTCGTTTCCAAGTAACAATACAGAATAAGGAATTTTATTTTTTGCAAAGTTTGCTAAGAGCTTTTTTAAGTCTTCAAAACTATAAATTTCGTCTTTGTTCCACCAAATGCCTAAAGCATATCTAGGTATCATGGCAGGTCGTCCTGTAAGGGTAAAGTAATCTCGCAAGCAAAGTCCAAAGTCTCTTCGATAGATAAAAAGATAGGTGTCTACTCTTTCTGTGGTTGGATTTACAAGTTCGCCATTTTCATTTAATAAAAGGGAGGTAGAATCGTCCATAGAAGCAAAACCATCGGTAGAATACAATCCTTTTTCTAGTTTGGCTTTGGCACTATTTTCGTCCAAACTGGTAGAAGTTCCTTTGAAGTTTCTTGCTTCTGGGTGACCAAAATACCACATTTTATCAGTGTTTTGTAAAAGTACTTTCAAGTTAGCATCGGGGGCCATAACACTTCCTTTAAAGGGTTTTTCTTTGGCATATGTCAGTTTAAAATATTTGGTTTCAATTTCTAAAAAACGATTATCTTCTTTGACTTGATAATCTGGAACAGGAAAATCACGATTGATTACTCTTTCGGTTAGACCATCATAAAAAACACCCTCTTCGCTATATTCAAAACGAATGAGTCTTTCTGACAAAATGGTAATTCGGTATTTTTGTCCTTGAAAGATTGTATTTTGTTTTGCTTTATTGTGTGTGTAATTTATTTTAAAATGTTCGTCTAAACTAGCCACTTTTAACACCCTCTATTCTAGAATATTGTAACATAAAACCTAGAAATGCACAAAGAAATTTCTAACTCTATGTTATAATGTCTGTAGAGGTTTTTATTATGAGAAAAGGATTTGTTTTTATTCTACTTGTATTGGGTCTAGTTTTTATTGGTTGTAAAGTGTATGAGAAAATGATTTTTTCTAAGTATATTCCTGTACTTGCTTATCATGACGTTATAAATCATCCAACGGAAGAAACGGATGTTAGCATAGAGAGTTTTGAAAAGCAAATACAATATTTAAAAAAACATCATTATGAAACTTTGTCTATGGATGAATTTTACGAATGGAAAAAGGGGCGTAAAATAAATGGCAAAAAAGTGGTTTTAACTTTTGATGACGGAAAAGAAAGTTTTTATAAAGTAGTCGTTCCTGTGTTAGAAAAATACAATTTTAAAGGAACAATATTTATTATAGAAAGTGCGATTGGTGAGGATGGATATTTAACCAAAGAACAAGTGCTTGATTTAAAAGAAAATCACCCGAATATTACACTTGCTAGTCATTCTTATAACTTGCATGGAGAAACAGCAGCAAAGTCGAATGATTTTTCTATTTATCATGAGGATATGCAAAAGAATAAAGAAAATGGATATGTTTATTATGCCTACCCTTTTGGAATAGAGAATGCAAGTTATGAAGAAGCTTTAAAAGAAAATGGTTATAAACTTGCTTTCTTATTTTCTCCTAGTCATTGGGCGAGTATTGAGGATCATGATTTTCGTATTCCTAGAGTCCCTATTTATAAAAGCAATTCCTTATTCAAATTCAAATGGAAGTTATTTTTAAAGAAGTAAAGAGTGATATTATGTTTCCTTATAGTTTAGATAATAAAAGATACCATACGTTAAATTATCATTATCGAAGTTTATTTCATAATAAAGTATTTAAGGTGAGTTTAAATGCTAATTTTACGTGTCCTAATTTTCAAAATGGAAATGGTTGTATTTTTTGTTTGCATGGAAGTAATGATTATGATAGTAAAAATAACCAAGATTTGGTGCGTCAGTTTTATGAAGTAAAGAATGTGATGGAAAAAAAGTGGCCGAATAGTTTTTATATTGGTTATTTTCAAGCGAATACAAATACTTATGCTCCTGTTTCTGTTTTAAAGGAAAAGTACGAAGCGATATTGCGTTTAGAAAACGTGGTTGGTCTTTCGATTGCTACTCGAAGTGATGCGATTAGTGAAGAATGCTATGATTATTTGGAAGAGTTAAATAAGAAAACGTTTTTGACTGTGGAGTTGGGTTTACAGTCTGCAAAGGAGGAGACTTTGGAACGTATACACCGAGGACATACTTTGGAAAATTTTGTGGAAGCAGTTGCAATTTTAAAAAAGAGAAATATTTCTGTGGTAGTTCATATTATCAATGGCCTTCCTTATGAGACAAAAGAAGACATGTTAAACACAGTAAAGTTTTTAAATAATTTGGGAATTGATGGTATTAAAATTCATATGTTGCATATTTTAAAAGGAACAGAATTGGCTACGATGTATGAAGAAAAGCCTTTTCCTCTTTTGACTAAGGAAGAGTATATTGATATTGTTGTAGAGCAACTGGAATATTTAGACCCTAAAATTGTGATTCATCGTATTACAGGTGATCCCAAAGTTGAAAATTTAATTGCTCCCTCTTGGCTCGTGAAAAAATTTTGTGTTTTGAATGATATTGACAAGGAAATGGTAAAACGAAATATATACCAAGGGGATAAGTGCAAAAAAAGTATGTAATTTTTTCTTACATACTTTCGTTTTGCTTTAAATTTTTGATTTCTTCTATAGAAAGTTCAGTGATGTCTGCTATTTCTTCTAAAGTCATTTTAGGTAACAATTTCTTAGCAATCTCGATTTTGCTTTCCATTTTGCCATCTTTAAATCCATCTTGAAATCCATCTTGATGTCCTTTGTTCCATCCTTTTTCTGCCATCT
>CAMUBM010000086.1 GCA_947087145.1 uncultured Mycoplasmatota bacterium | reverse complement strand
TTAAATTCTCTATAAAGGGAAGAAGCAATTTGTTGTAATTCTTCGTTAAATGTTTCTTGATTGGTATTAATTCCAATTCCAATTACCATATACTTTACCCTATTTCCACTCACCTTTGTTTCGACTAAAATGCCACCAATTTTTTTGTTATGATACACAATATCATTTGGTAGCTTAATTTCTAAGGTAATATCATACAATTCTTGAAAAACCTCTTTTATGAGATTCGCAATTTTTAGTGTAATCCCTTCTATTTGTTTTAAAGAACAATCACTTCTTACAAAACAAGAAAAAGCAATGTTATTTGGTTTATCGGTATACCAAACTCTTCCATGAGTGCCGTTTTCCATGGGTTTGAGTATCGGCAATTACAAGTGTTCCATTGGTAATGGTATTTGCTTTAATTCTTCTTAAAATTTCCAATTGTGTTGAATCAATTTGAGAATAATAATACACATCTCTTATTAAATATTTTGTTTTTAAATCGCTTTCTCGTTCCATTTATTGCCTTCTTCTTTCATAATTTGACTTAAGTTCATTTCGCGTTTTATCTTATTGGTAGTCGTTTTTATTAATGGAGTAGTACTTAATAAAATTCCTCGAATCGCTTTGTATTTTGGCATAATCTGATTAATTTCTTTTATTTCATTATTAATGGCTGTATAAATTTCTTCTTTGGTTTCTACTTTATAAACATTTTTTACAATTTCCTCATTATACACAATTTTGGCATATATTTTGATATTCTCGGCATCTTCGGAAAGTTGCTTTCCAAACACAAACGACTCTTCAATTCCTTCAATTCGATTAATAAGATTTTCCATTTCTTCTGGGAAAATGTTTTTCCCGTTTTTTAATACAATCACACTTTTCTTTCTACCACAAATAAAGATATATCCTTCTTCATCAATTTTGGCTAAATCTCCTGTTCGGAACCAATTACCACTCATGGCATTTCCGTGTTGCTACTTTGTTTGCAAAATACCCTAGCATAACATTTGGTCCTTTTACCAAAAGTTCTCCTACCCCTTCACGGTTACAATCTACTACTTTTGCTTTTACACTTGGTACTGTTTTTCCGAATGGAACCTAGTTTGTAATTTTCTAAAGTTCCGCATTGCAACAACTGGAGAAGTTTCGGTTAAACCATATCCTTGTACAAGGTTTAAGCCCAATTTTCGATATCTCTCTTCAATGCTTCGTTCCAAACTTGCTGCTCCACTAATTAATAATTTGACATTTCCACCTAGCATATCATGTATCTCTGAAAATACTTTCTTCTTTTCTTCCATACTTGCATTTATGTATTCTTCTTCTTTTTTTAAGATTTCCTCTAATTTTCCTTGTTTTTCTAAATTCTTTCGGATACTTTTAAAAATTCTTTCATAAATAGCTGGCACAGATGCCATAACCGATACTTTGTATTCTTTCATATTTTCGGTAATATGTTTTGGCCCATCACAAAATACAGTTTGTGCTCCTTTATATAAAGCAAATAAGAAACCTACTGTACATTCAAATACATGATGCAATGGCAAAAAGGATAAAAAGACATCATCTGAATTAACCTCTAAAATAGAGGCTATATCCATTAAATTAGAGCAAATATTAAAATGCGATAGTGCTACTACTTTTGAAGAAGAAGTAGTACCAGAGGTAAATAGCATAATATTCATCTCTTTGTTATTAATTTTTGCATTAATAAATTCATCATTTCCTCTTAAAATTAAATTTCTTCCCTTATCAATTAATTCCTTCTGGGAATAAATACCTTCTTTATGTTGGTGTAAATCCATAGAGATTAAATGCTTTAATTTCCCAATTCCTTTATATTTTATTTTTTCTAACATTTCTTCATACTTTTTGGTATAGAAAATCTCTTCTACTTCTGACCTTTTAATTAAATCGCTTAATTCATTTTCTGGTAAAGATTTATCTAGTGGAACTACCGTTCCTACTCCACAAACAATCGATAAATACGCAATTTCCCATTCATATCGATTTTCTCCAATAACAGCAATTCTCTTTCCTTTTAGCCCCATATCGTATAATGCGGTTCCTAAGCAATTTATCATTTCTCTTACGTCTTTATGGGTAAAGGTTTGGTATTGGTCTTTTTCACTTCTAATTTTATAAGCAATTTTTTCGCCAAATTCATCTCCAGATTTTTCAAGCATATCTTTTAAATCTGTTATTTTTGTATAAGTATACATACTTCCCTCCCAATTCTATTCTTTTATATCATATCTAGCAAAAAAAATATATTGTACTGACCTATCAGTATAATATACCTTAAATTTAAAAGTAAATTCCAGTGATGGCTTAATAGGAATTTAGTTTTGGAATATTTCATGCTATAATTATATTAATACTTTACTTGGGTACAAGGAGGTATTATCATGGAAAATACAAATCAAAAACATTTAACTTTAGAAGATAGAAATTATATTGAACAAGCACTTAATCATGGTATGACATTTAAAGAAATTGCTAAATTTCTATCTAAAGATCCAACTACAATTTCAAAAGAAATTAAAAAACATAGGATAAGAAAAGAACCTAATACTTTTAATGGTTGTGGTAATATTTGCAAAAACAAATTCTCATGTAGGAGAAAAAATGTATGTGGTAGGAATTGCAACTTTTTATGTTTTAAATGTAAACGATGTAACTCCTATTGCTCTGATTTTCAAGAAGATATTTGTCTTATCTTAAAGCAAGCTCCTTATGTTTGTAATTCTTGTTCTTCAAAAAGTGCTTGTAGATTAGTTAAATACTATTATCGTGCTTTACCTTCCTATCATCAATACAAACATACTTTATCTACCTCCAGACAGGGCATTAACCTTTCTAACGAAGAACTTTGTGAATTAGATAATATCGTTTCTCCATTAATTAAACAAGGCCAAACAATATCTCATATTTATCAAACACAAAATTTAAAATGTTCTAAGTCATCACTTTACAATTATATTGACCAAAATCAGCTATCTGCTAGAAATATTGATTTACCAAGAAGAATTAGATTTTCTACAAGAAAAGTTAAAAGGACTCCTCCAAAAGATACTTCTATTCGTAAAGGTAGAACTTATGATGATTTTGAAAAATATTTATTAGATAATCCAGATGCTCAAGTAGTTGAAATGGATACAGTTGAAGGTAAAAAAGGTGGAAAAGTACTTCTTACTATGCTCTTTAGAAACTCTAAACTTATGCTAGCATTTCTATTAGAAGATAAAACAAGAAATTCTGTACTTAAAGTATTTAATTGGATTGAAGGTATTCTTGGAAATGATTTATTTGAGAAAACTTTTCCTGTTATCCTTACTGATAATGGTTCCGAATTTTCAAATCCTTTAAGCTTAGAATTTAATCACGATGGAATTGGAAGAACTAGAATATTTTTCTGCAACCCAGGAGCCTCTTATCAAAAAGGAGCTATTGAGAAAAACCATGAGTTTATTCGCTATGTCATACCTAAAGGCACTTCTATGGACAACCTTACTCAGCAAGATATTGATTTAATGATAAATCATATTAATAGCTTAACTAGACCTAGCCTAAACAATGCCACACCATATGAATTAGCACAAATACTTTTAGATAACGAGGTATTAAAAAAGTTGAATCTCAAAAAGGTTCCCGCCAATGAAATTCAACTTAAACCAAAATTACTAAAGAAAAATTAGTTTAAATTAAATTTTACATATACCCAAGTAAAGTTTTAATTTAAAATTACACACAAACACGAGTGGAATTTATTTAAAAAAATCTAAAGCCAGTCGTGTATTAATCGTGTCACTATTTAAAATTTTTCTCTAATTTAATTATATTTTAGCATATTTTTATTACAAAATGCAATTGAAAAAGAGAAAATTCCCTTGATTTACTGGACTTTTCTCTTGGACTAGTAAATTCTGTTAAATGTAGAATTTACTTTTATATTTAACCATTATATAAAAGTAAATGGTTTTCAAAGTCATTCGCTTTTAACAACTTTTTATACATAAATCAATTCGCTAAAAACAATTTCTTCTGCTTGAGCCTTAATAGAGTTCATAGTACCTACCCAATAAAGCATATCAGTGTTTTTCATATCTTCAGTCAAATCTCTTTTAGCTTTTAATTCACTAATAATTTGTTGCACTCTATTATCTGCTATTTCTTGTATTTCTTTTAAGTGTGTATTCAATGTTCCGTTCATAAGCATTATAGTATAATCAGTTTTTTTGTGTTCTTTCAAGTATTTTAATCTCATTCTTCCATATTTATTTAAAACAATTTTTTCTTGTTTAGGCATTGCTAGGTTTGGTATATAATAATCTCCCTCTAAAT
>CAMUBM010000085.1 GCA_947087145.1 uncultured Mycoplasmatota bacterium | reverse complement strand
CCAAATACAAAAGAAGTTCCTCCGTTGTATACTTACTAGGATATTTCAACCACTCCACTCCCATATTGAATACCGCTCCTAAATAAAAAGAGGCAATAATATCACTAGGAATTCTCTGCGAATTCCTATTTTCAGTTTCCAAACGATTTTGAATATCTTCATTTAATGCTTGAAAAATCATGTCCGTTACAATGCCATTTTGATTCCGAAGCAAAATACTAGAATAAAAACTTTCTCGCATTCCTACATGCTGAAAAAAAATACGCAACATTTCCAAATAATATTCTTTAGTATTGGTAATATTATTATTCTTTTCTAACTCTTCTTTTAAAGAAATTTTAATATCTTTTATAAAAGCATCCAACAAATCATACTTATCATTATAATGAGAATAAAAAGTAGAACGATTGACAAGTGCTTCTTCACAAATGTCAGAAACTTTAATTTCCTCAAACGTTTTTTCTTTCAATAATACCATCAAAGCCCCATAAAGATACTTTTTTGTTCGTACAATTCGCAAATCTTTCTTTTCTTTTCGCATAGGCATCACCACTTTCATTATACAAATTTAAAAACAATTGTCCAGATAAACAACAAAATTCTTTTATTTCCCCTACACTTTCAAAATTTTTGTCTATTATCCAACATTTGCTCATTTATGGTGGTGATTTTTTAATCTCTACGTCATAAAATACATAGCGAAATGGAGGTATTATGAAAAAATTTACAAATTGGATAACCGAACATTGTGTGCTTGTTGTAACTATTGCTCTTCTTTTACTAATCCCCACAATAATAGGTTATTACAAAACAAAAATCAATTATGACATCTTAGTCTATCTACCTGAGGATATCGAAACAATTAAAGGACAAAATATTTTAACGCAGGATTTTGGAATTGGTGCTTTCTCTTTTATTACAATAGAAAATAGTAACAATCGAGATTTACTTACTTTAGAAAAGAAAATCCGCTCGATAAAAGGAGTAAATTTAGCTTTAAGTGTAATAGATGTAACAGATACACTTTTCCCTAAAGAAATGTTACCAGATACAATTTTAAAAAAAGTGTATAAGGAAGACAAAACAGTAATTCTTGTAACCTTTGATGGTTCTACATCAGAAGAAAATACCATCAAGGCCGTAGAGGAACTTCGCGAGTTAGTTCAGGATGCCAAAAGCATCAGTGGAATGACTGCTATGGTACTAGATACTATGGAACTGAGTGAAAAAGAAATCATTGCCTATATAGGAATTGCTATTCTTCTCTGTGTGATTGTCTTACTATTTGCAACAGACTCTTATTTAGTTCCTATCTTCTTACTGGGAAATATTGGAATCGCAATTCTCTACAACTTAGGTTCTAACCTATTTTTAGGAGAAATTTCTTACATCACCAAAGCCATTACAGCAGTTTTACAACTTGGCGTTACCATGGACTTTTCTATTTTCCTATACCATAAATACGAAATAGAAAAAGAGCAAGAAAGAAATTCCAAAATTGCCATGCAAAAAGCCATTCACGCTACTTTTGTTTCAGTTATTGGTTCTTCCCTTACTACTATAGCAGGTTTCTTAGCCTTGTGCAGTATGGACCTAACTTTAGGGAAAGACATCGGTATAGTAATGGCCAAAGGAGTCATTTGTGGTCTTCTCTGTGTGCTTACTCTCTTCCCAAGTCTACTCCTAGTTTTTGAAAAAAGAATAGAAAAAACCAAACACAAATCTTTCTTTCCGAAATTTAAAGGAATACAAAATTTTGCTAGAAAACACTACAAGTTCACACTGCTTTTATTTATTCTACTACTTTTCCCTGCCATTTATGGAAATAATCATTATAAAATTTATTACAAATTGGACGAATCTTTACCACAAGATTTACCAAGTACAATAGCAAACAAAAACTTAAGTAAAGATTTCCATATTGTTTCCCCAGAACTTGTACTTTTAGACAAAAATGTAAAACAACAAGAAAGACAAGAATTAATAGAAAAGTTAAAAGAGATAGATGGCATTGACCTTGTCTTATCTCCTGCCGAAATATTAAATTTTGGAATAACACCTACAATGTTTCCAAAAGAAATAAACAAATTACTAGAAAACGACCAATACCAACTGATTTTACTAAACTCAACTTATGAAATTGCAAGTGACGAATTAAACAAGCAAATCAGCGAAGTAACAGATTTAGTAAAATCTTATGACAAAAAAGCAATTATCGCTGGAGAAGGACCTCTTATGAAAGACTTAGTAACCATCGCCGATCACGACTTTAAAATGGTAAACTTCGCATCTATTGGAGTCATCTTCCTACTTATGCTCATCGTCCTAAAATCATGCAGTTTACCTTTCTTACTCATTTGTACCATTGAATTTGCGATATTCGGAAATATGGCTGTTGCTTACTACACAAATGCAAACCTACCATTTATAGCATCCATCGTTGTAGGAACCATCCAACTTGGAGCCACAATCGACTATGCAATATTAATGTCGACCAAATACTTAGAAGAAAGAACTAAAGAAGTAGACAAACAAAAAGCCATGAAAAATACTCTAGAAGCAACCGTTCCAGCAATTATCACATCTGCATTATGCTTCTTTGGTGCAACCTTCGGTGTAGCCTTATATTCCAAAATAGATATGATTGGTTCCATTTGTAATTTACTTTCTCGTGGCTCCATCATCAGTATGACAGTCGTAATATTCTTACTTCCTGCTCTACTATTAACATTCGATAAACTTATTCTAAAAACAACCAAAATAAAGAAAGAAGGAATTTAAAATGAAAAAAAGAAAATTAATTTATCCCATTCTATTAGGAACATTCCTATTGTTTCCCACTCACATAGAAGCACTTACAAAACAAGAAACCATTTATACCAACTTAGATAAATATGGCAATATAGAAAAAGTTTCTGTAACCAACCATCTATCCCATATGGACAAAGAAGAAATAGAAGATTATACAGAATTAAATAATATATTAAACATCAACGGCAACGAAACTTATACTTTAAACGAAGACCGCTTAACATGGAAAAGTGAAGGACGAGACATTTACTACCGAGGCACTACAGAAAAAGAACAACCAATAAAAACAACGATTGAATATTACTTAGAAAATGAAAAAGTAAATCCTGATGATATTCTTGGAAAAAGTGGGAAAATAACAATTAAAATACAATTCGAAAAACAACAACCTACACCCTATGTCATCGCTTTAGGAATGATTTTGAATAACGAGGAAAACAGTAATATTTCTATTACCAACGGAAAAGCAGTCGATAGTGGAACGCATTCAACTATGATTGCCCTTGCCTCTCCTGGACTAGACGAAAACTTTAAACTCCAAGAACTAAAAAGTCTAAATGAAATTACAATTTCCTATGAGACCACCAACTTTTCTCCAAAAGAAATGTATATGATAGCAACTCCAAAATTCTTAGAAGAAATTGACCTAAAAATATTTGATAAATTAAACACATTAGGAAACAACCTACAAAAACTAGAAGAAAGTGCAGAACTACTTGAAAAAGGAACGAAAGAATTAGAAACAGGAAGTTTGTCTTTAGTAAATGGAAGTAATGAAATTACTAAAAACTTAAAAACCGCTTTAGAAGCAATAAAAAAACTAGAAACCGGTTCCAAAACAATGGAACAAGAGATAAAAAAAGCAAGTACACTATTAAACCAAGCAGCTGCTAGTTTAAAAGATAGTAATATCTCAAGTTCTATTACAGGACTTTCTACTTTAAAAGCAAAAAACGAAACAGCAAAAAAAGCACTCATACAAACCATAACGACGACAACCAATATGGACTACCAAACATTAATGACTTACTACCAAACAAACCTAGTAAATTATCAAGGATCTGATTCAAACACTTTAACATTAAAAGCCAATTGTGAACTTATCCTTTTACTAGATGCTAACATAAAAACATACGATACACTACTAAATAAACTGACACCTTTATTAAAACAAGTAGAAGAATTATCAAGTTATCTTTCTAAAATAAATGAATTACATAAAGGTGTTACAGAATTAACGAATGGAATTACTCAAGTAAAAACAGGTATGAACAAATTATATGAAGGAAGCAAAACTTTAACAAATGGAATAAATTCATTACATATAGGAGTAAATACTCTTGCTACAGGAATGACTACCTTTAATAAAGAAGGTATAAACACCTTAACACAATATGGAAAAAAACTAACAAATTTAGGAGTGAAAGCCAAGAACACAATCAACTTAAGTAAAGAATACAATGGCTTTGCTACAAATAATGCAAACAACTCAACTTTCGTTTATAAAATAGAGAAAAACTAAATTTCTCTTTTTTTAA
>CAMUBM010000084.1 GCA_947087145.1 uncultured Mycoplasmatota bacterium | reverse complement strand
ACAATTTTCTTTTTTCATTTATTTCTTATTAAAATTAGTACAAATTTTATTTTTTCTCGTTAATTCCCTTTCTTCTTATTTAATTACAAGTATTTATACTTATTTTATCCATTTTAAATCCCTTTAATTCTGCTTCTAAGGCCGCTTCTTTATTTTTGCTATATAGTATGTCTATATTTCTATTAATAAAATATTTTATCCCTTGTTCTAATGTTGGGAAATTTAGTTTTGTGCAAATTTCTTCACTACAAACTTCTGTTATTTTATCCATTAAATTGTTTTCCTTTATATAAGATAATAAATTTTTAGAATTTAAATCAGGTGTGTTTCTATATTCTAAACAATCCTTAATATTAAAGGCATTGGTTTGCATAACAAAACCTATTAAAAATATTCCTGTTATTAATAATTTTTTCATTCCCCTTCACCTATTTTTAGTTTGGCAAAATCTTAGAAATTCAATCATAAAAAAAGAAGAAATTTTTCTCCATTTTTTGGTAAATTTATTTATCTAAATATAAAATGTCTATATCTACTGCCCCGTTTATACCATCGACTCTTCCATCATCACAAAGTTGCCAAAATTTATAATTTCCTTCGTAGTTTGTTTTTTTCGTATAATGAGCAAGCCAAGTATCGTATTTTGTAGGCAACCAAATACGTTCTAAATAATTTTTACTGCTATATAAAAGGCCTTCGTATCCTGCTTTGTTTATTGTGTCTAAAAAAGTATGAGCCATATCCGTTAAACCAAAAAAACTTAAGTTGTAATCATTGAAACTATTCCAGTTTTCCCAGTCAAAAGCAATGGGCAAATTAACCTTATAGGGCTTTAGTTGTTCTATTACCCACTCGGCATCCCTTTTTGCATGTTCATTCGAGTTTGCATAGGAGTAAAAGTAAATACCTACATCTATTCCTAATTCATTGGCTTTTTGTATATTTTGAAGAAATTTTTCGTCCACAAAATACTCTTTGTTTGTTCCTCTCGTTCCTCCCACACGAATAATAATGAATTCGACGCCAGCATTTTTAATTTTTTCAAAGTCAATATCTCCTTGCCATTTGGATACATCTATTCCAATGCGCGTATTTTCTGTTTTATAGTTTGCTACAATATCGGAAAAATAAGTTTTTGATGGTTCTGTAGGTTTAGCATTTGGATTGGGTTTAGGTGGTTCTGCAACGTGTAAATTGAATTTTTGCTCACTCTTGTTCCCGCTTTTATCTTCTGCTTTAAAAGTAAGCGGATAGGTACCTACTGTATTATAGTCGTATTCTCCTTCAATATAACAGTTTGGGTTGGCATCTTCATTATCACCACACAAAATTTTATTTACTAAATCCACTTCTGTTCCTTTTTGAATCGTGTAACTTCCTCCTAGCCAAATAACAGGTGCTACATTATCTTTTACTTCTACTTGGTAGGTATAAGATACTTTTATACCATCGTCATTTTTAAAATGCACATGTACATCTTTTGTTCCTAGAGAAGTAGCATCAATTTCATAGTCGTCCAGTAGTTTTCCATTAATACTGATAATATAATCAGAGACATATTTTTTACTTGCAAATTCTAAGGTTAAATCGTCTGTTAGAACGACTTCTATTTTGGCAAATTTCACTCGTAAATATTGTACTCCAAAACATAGTAAAATAAGAAGAAAAATTACTCCTATACTACTTCCTATTATTATTCTTTTTTTCTTTTTCATAGCATTCCCTCTATTTTATTATAACACGAATGCTTTTTTTATTTCTAAATAAGTCTCTTCTATTTTTTCTAAATCTTCCCATTCGTCTGGTGAGATATTTCTAAGTTTTCTACTATTTCTAATTTTATTTATTCTTTCTTCATAGTTTAAACATGCTTTTTTATTACTTTCTTCTCTTATTTGTTGTAAAAGGGATAATTTATTTTCTGTAATAGAAATGGTTTGGCAATCGTTTTTTTCTTGTACAATACAATTTACTTTTACGCCAAGTAAAACGCATTGTTCTAGAAAATTTGGTAAAAGTTCATAACATGCATTATGAGCATATATATTAGATAACTTCGCATATTTGTTTACTAGAATTTCTTCTTCATAGCGTTCTCTTGTTCTTAGTAAACTTTCTAAATTTTCTGCTACTACTATATTAATGGTTACATCAAAATGGGGAGAAATTGTTTTAATTTGTTGAAATAAACTATTGCTAGTGGGAGCTTTTTCTCTTAAAACCGAATAGCCATTTTGAATAGCATAAGTCAATAACTCGTCTCCCCACAAATGGGCATCATAGTTGGTAAGTGTTGTATAATTTGTAGGATTATTTTCTAAAATTTCTTTTGCATTTTTATGAAACTTGCGGTATTCGTCTGAATTGATGTTTATATATGAAGAAAAATCATTCTTTTTGATATAGGTTGTTTTGCCACTACCTGGCTGTCCAATTACAAATAAAATAGATGGATTTTTTTTGAAGTTTGATTTTTAAATGTTTTTTTCTTTAAAATTTCTAAAACTTTATTGTGTTCCTCTTTTGAGAGTTTGTATTGTTTGATTAATTTTTCTACTGGTAACAATTTTATCCTCCCTCTCTTATATGTTTACCTTTTAAAAAGCGCTGCTACTTAATTTTTTACTAAACTACTTGGATGTTCTTCTACTAAATTCTTCATTGATATTAGGATAAAAAGAATTAATTATGTCTATAAAAATTTCAAACAATTTTGTCGCGTCAAAATTAATAATTAGTGCATCATCACGATACGTTTTTGCTTCACTTGCATATCTATTTCTTATTTCATTTTTATTATCCATTCTTTTTCACCTATCTCCTCTTCTGAATATAATTTAAACTTTTTATTAATAATGTTGTCTCATTTATTTCATTCATTTAACCATTTCCCCTTAATTTTTTCAATTTATTTGTCAATTTTTTATTTTACATGGATAGTTTCATAAAATTTGTCGAAAAAAGTACCTTGTTATTCATTATCTTCTAGAAAATAATTCACCATTTTTTCGTAGTTGTCTTGGCTATTTAAACAAGTATCAATTAAATATCCTTTTTCATTATTTAATTGGTATTCTTTCAATCCTCTTAAATAAAAGTCTTTATTTCTATCCTCAATAAAAAATGGCATGATGTTGTTGTATAAACATTCTCTAAATAAAATCATTCTTCCGACACGGCCATTTCCAGCTTGAAAGGGATGGATTGTTTCAAATCGTACATGAAATTCTATAATATCTTCTATTGTTTTTTTTGCTATTTGATCATACCAACTCAATAATTTTTTCATATCGCTTGCTACATTATTTGGTAGGGAAGTTGTAATAGAACCTAGGAAGTTTTTTATCTTTTTGTATTCTCCAACATTAAACCATTCTTTTTCACTATCCGTTAAAGTTCCTTCTTTTAGTAGAAAATGGAATTTTTTTATCATTTCTTCTGATAATTTATCTTCAATTGTATCTAGCATATATTTAAATAAAGTAAAATGATTTTTTGTTTCTGTTGCATCTTTTAACACTATGACTTTATCGCTATTTGTTAAAATGGTACCAGTATCATAAATGCTTGCCGTTTCGTCAGGAGTTATGGTAGATCCTTCTAAATGGTTGGTGTTGTAAGTAAAATCGAGTTGGGTTTTATGATAGAGATTACCAGATAAATTCATTCTTTTCTGTTCAATTAATGCTTTTTTTATTTTTTCTATTTCCATATTGTTCTCCTTTTAAATGCGAAATAAGTAGGCTGCTAATTCGTCATAGCATTCGTCACGATTTACAAGTAAACCTTTTTCACGCATGATATTGAGTTCATTGATGGATACAAATTTTATGGCTTGTACTTCGCTATCTTGAAACCTTATATTATCTGCTGATAGTCCTTTTTGCCTTAAAACAAAGAAATCATAAAATTGTCTATCCAGGTGGTCGTCACTTACTTTTTCTTCTTTCCAATAAGAGAACATAAACCTAAAATCTCTTACTTCTACACTATACCCTAGACTTACACTCACTTCTTCACTGATTTCACGGGTTGCAGCAGTTAAGGAGTCTTGTCCAGCCGATAGGTGTCCTGTAACAGATATATCCCACATGCTAGGATTTTTGTCTTTATTTGCACTTCGTTGTTGAAGTAATACCTCATTTTTTTTATTGACAATAGCAACTACAATAATTCGGTGCCACAAACCTTGTTTGTGTACTTCTTTTCTAGGTAAAACTTGTCCGGTTTTAATTCCATGCTCATCTAAAACATCTATCAGTTCTTCTTTCATTTTATACCTATTTTCTTTCCTTATATAATATCATAGAAAAAATGAATAGTAAAAAAGGAACACTTTTCTATGTTCCTTAATTTACT
>CAMUBM010000083.1 GCA_947087145.1 uncultured Mycoplasmatota bacterium | reverse complement strand
TTATAATACTATAACTCCTCAACTTGATGAGATAATAAATTCCAATCTTTATCAAACTGAAAATAAGCTTTTATTTTCTTTCCTTCTAAAATGAGAGGCAACCAATACTTATCATCAGGAAACATACAATTATAAGGAATATTTTTGGTAGAAAACCACTCAGGAGCCATTTCTTCCGTTTCACTAGGAGTCCCTTCCCACTTATCACATACATATAGATGAAAAACCACTTTTTCTGGATTTCCTTTTACATACTCATCAAACGATATAATACCAACTTTTTCATATTGAAGAGGGATAACATTGATTTCTTCTTGTGTTTCTCTTAGCATAGCCATTTCTGGAGTTTCATTTTTTTCTAATTTTCCACCTACACCATTGTATTTTCCTTCTCCAAATCCTCTTTTCTTCTTAGCAAGTAAAATTTGGTTATCTTTTCTTAGCAAGCAAAGCGTTGTTTCTAATGGACACATTTTTCACACTACTTTCTAAATGTAGCATAACATATTTTCTCCTAAAATACAAAAAATGCCGAAAAGCATTTCTATTTCAAACAATTAAACTCATTTTCTTCTTCTCTACTACATCTTCCCGAAACCACACAACAAGAATATATAAGAACTACTAAAAACACAAAAAGAAAAAACAAGACAACTTTCATACACACACTTCCTTTAAATAGTATGTATTCTATTCTCTAAAAAATGTAGAGAATGTCGAATTTTGTCTTATTTCTTTTTATTCATAATAATTTCCATAATAGTTTCCATGAATGTCTTGGGTTTTATTGACAATCACACCAGCAATATCTGCTCCCACACTCATTAAACTCTTCTTTGTAAACTCCAAATCACTTGTCTTCGTATAATTTAAGGAAGCAACAATGACTGTTTTATCAACATATTTCGTTAAAATTAACGAATCGGTAAGTCCATTCACCGGAGTTCCATCCAAAATAATATAATCAAATCGATCTGATAAGGTACGAAGTAGCACTTTAGTTTTCGGTGAATTCAAAAGTTCACTAGGATTAGGAGGAACTACACCTTTTGGTAACAAATACAAATTCTCAATATTTGTTTTTTTAATATAACTACTAAATTTTGTCTCTACATTTTCAAGAAGTAAATTAGACAAACCCCTATCATTTACAATATTAAAAATTTTATGAAGTCTTCCTTTACGCATATCACAATCCATTAAAAGAACTTTACTTCCATTTTGAGCAAAAGCAGTAGCCAAATTCGTACTAATAAAACTCTTTCCTTCTGAAGGAACAGAAGAAGTAATCAAAACCGAACGTATTTTTTTATCAACTCCAGAAAATTCCAAATTGGTTCTTATAATACGAATTGCTTCTGCAACACTACTCTTTGGGTTATTATCTACAATAATTTCATTATGCATTTTACTTTCCTCCCTTTTTCTTTTTCTTTGTATAATCAGGAACAGAACCTAAAATGGTCAAATCAAACTTTCTTTCCACATCATGTACACTTTTAAGTGTAGTATCAAAATAATAAATCACAAACAAAATTACAAAAGCAAGAACAAAACCTACAAGAACATAAATACAAACTTGTTTGGTTATATTTAAATTAGAAGGAACGGACTCAATCTCTGCATAATCTAAAATAGATACATTCGATAAATTATACAAATCTTTTGCCTCATTACTAAATACCTCTGCCACTTCATTAGCAATCAAATAGGCTTGTTTGGCATCCACATTTGTAACAGATATCTCAATAATTTCTGTATCATTGACTGCCCCAACAGAAATCATTCGAGCAAGTTCTTTGGTCGTATAAGTAAGACGTAAATTGGTTATGACTTGACTCAAAACCCGGCGACTTTTCACAATTTCTTGGTAAGTACTCACAAGTTTAGAGTTAACAGTCAAATCCGATTGTGTAATGGAAGACTCCGTATTGCTACTAAAGCCAGTTAAAATAATACTTGTCTTAGAAGTATACTCAGGTTTTTGTACAAATACTGAATACAAACAACCAGCAGTAACCACTAAACATACTATAAAAAGAAAAGAAACTATTTTACTTCCAAAGTACGACAATAAATCTCTAATATCTAGTTCTTCCATACAACGCCTCTCCCTATTCTTAAAAAATTATACCATGGAGAAATGCTTTTGTATAGAATAAAAAAGAAAAAACAACTAGAATTCTAGTCATTTTCTTCATAAACACCATCTAATATTTTTTGAGGATTTTCCACCTGCAACGCTTTTAAATACGTTTGATCTACTAACTTCATTAACTTTTTATGTACTTTAGGGAACTGACCAAAAAAATTAGAATTTTCTTTATGAACATCACTACTCAAAGTAAAATACTTATGTTCTTTCAACCATTCTTTCATTAACTTTTCGGCCTTTTTTCCATACTTTCCAACCAAAGACTCATAATTTCCTTGCAACAAAATTCCCATATCCGTATACTTTTCTATTAATTTTGGATCTTTTTGAAAAAGGACATAACGCTCTGGATGAGCAAGTACAACATGTACTCCACTTGCCACCAATTCAAACAAAATATCTAAATCAGCATGCATGTGTTCCAAAAGTGGAAGTTCTACCAAAATATAATTCGTTTGATTTAAAGTAAAAATAGCCTGACTTTTAATTTTTTCAATAATATCTTCAAAAATATATACTTCATTTCCTAAATAGAGTTCTACTTGACAATTTTCTTCTTTTAACTTTTCTTTAATCTCTTTTATAATCTCTTTCTTTTTCTTATTATCAGCAACATAAGGAGTATTTTCCATATAATGAGGAGTCACAAGCATTTTCGTAAACCCTAAACTTTCCATTTGTTTTACAATAGCCACACTTTCCTCTAGTGTTTTAGCACCATCATCAATGCCATACAAAACATGAGAATGAATATCAATCATAAATCAGTATAATAATCATTATAATAAGAGCTAGAAGAATTCGTAGATACTTTATTCAAAACAACACCAGCAATATCTACATTTAGATTTTGTAAACTTTTAATCGTGTTTTCAAGTAAATTCATTTTTGTATAATTGGCAGCACTCACTACCACAACTTTATCAACATACTTCGTAAATACAAGCGAATCTGTTAAACCATTAATCGGCGTTCCATCAAAAATAATCACATCATAATCTTTTTGTACTTGCTCCAAAAAAGAAGCAATATTTGGGGAGTCTAAAAGTTCACTCGGATTAGGAGGAACTACACCTCTTGAAATAAATGAAAGATTTTCAACCCCTGTATTTTTGACATATTTATGATACTTCATTCCATCGTCATTTACTAATAACTCTGAAAAACCATTTTTATTACTAGCCTTAAAAATTTGATGCAATCGCCCCAAACGCAAATCACTATCTACAAGTAAGACCTTCAAATTTTTCTGCGCAAAAGAAACTGCTAAATTCGAACTAACAAAACTTTTTCCTTCCCCTTTGACAGAAGACGTAACCAAAATCATTTTTCCCTTTTTTAATTTCAAAGAAAATTGAATATTGGTACGAATCACTCGAATGGCTTCTGCAACACTACATTTTGGATTTTTACTAACAATTAACTCATCCATAATTAATTCCCTCTTTTCTTCTTTTGTACTTTTTTCTTACGATAATCTGGAATAGAACCTAATACTAGAACATCTACTTTTGCTTCAATTTGATTCGCATTTTTAATCGTTGTATCAAAATAATAAGTGATAAAAAGAAGAATACAAGATAAGATGACTCCTAAAGCAAAAGAAACGAAAATAGACTTTTGAAGTCCCATATTAGAAGCACGACTTGCAATACTAGGTGTATCCAATATACTGACATTAGAAACATTATATATCGTTTTTACTTCTTCACTAAAAATTTCTGCAATCTTTCCTACAATCTGGTAAGCACGCTCCGCATCTCCATCTGTTACCGTGATTTTTATAATCTCTGTATCTGTCACCCCTGTAACAGAGACATGTTTAGCAAGAGTTTCCACCGAATAACTTAAACTTAAACTTTGTATTACCTGTTCCAACACTTTTTTAGATTTTGTAATTTCTTGGTAAGTAGCCAATAATTTTTGGTTAATAGTCAAATCATTCGTACTAATAGTTGCTTCGTTATTTTTATCTGCATTACTAAAACCTGTCAAGATTAATGAAGTAGAAGACTCATACCTAGGTTGTTGCACTACCGTTAAATAAAAAACTCCCACAAAACAAACTGTGACTACTATAGCAACCAAATACAATAACTTCGACTTAAAATACAGAAACAATTCTTTTAAATTAATTTCTTCCATAGTCAACCTCCTTAAATTAGCGCCTACATTAACACAAAATGTAAAAAATGTCAAATTTT
>CAMUBM010000082.1 GCA_947087145.1 uncultured Mycoplasmatota bacterium | reverse complement strand
ACTATTTTTCATTACTTCTAATTACAAGTATATCCAATGCCAAATAGATAAGCACGTAAGACACTAGCATTCTCTGGTAAGTTTCCATTAAGATCTTGGTTCATCTCTTTTAATGTCTTATCAGTTTTAATAGAAATACTCTTATCTGCTTCATTCAAAACTTCTGTTCCAATAATGCCATGAATACCAACAGAAGCATCATAACTACGAATTGCAGTATTATAATCTTCTAAAGTATTATAAGTAAACAAGGAAGTTCTAGTAGCATTAAAGAAATTATCTTTTCCATCCACTCCAATACGATAAGAGTGAACAAGTGTTGCAGGAATATCTTCTAATGTTTCTTCTTTAGACGTACAAGTCAAATATTTTACAGGAGCATTTCTAGAAACAGTCAACTTAGCATTTACTTTCGTTTCATTATTAAAATTATCGCTCACAACAAGTTGTACTTCATACTCTCCTACTTTTTCTGTTAAACCCGTATAATCCTCAGCGAATTTATAACTACAACTAGAAGCATCAGTACACTTTTCAATAAAATCTTCCGCATTCAAAGTAGCATTAGGAAGCAAAACAACATCTTGTGTGGTTACTTTCGGAGACTCAGAATCATCCACAATAATGGTTCCTTCTTGGACTACTTTCCCACAAGTTACTTGATACTTATAAGAACTTACTTTATTTACATCTACACTTGATAAATCAATCGTACAACTATTTTTATCATATCCAGTAATTGTAGCATATTCATCAATGTTAGAAGACATTGTATTTCCAAGTTCCAACTTGACATCTTTTAAAACAATAGATGCTTGATTAGCGCTAGATTTTGCCATGGAAAGAAAATAATAAACTCCAAATCCAATAGCAGCAATTAAAATAATAAGTAACACAACAATGATTGTTTTTTTACTATCATCTTTGTTTCTTTCCTTCTTCTCTTTTTTCTTCTTTCTATCATCAAAAACAGGAGGAACAGGCACGGCTCCAAAATCATCCTGAGGTGTTGCATCGGTAGGAGTCGACATCGTATCTACAGGAGAAACAGAATTGTCTATCGTTGGTTCTGGAGAAAGCGTTTCTACAGAACTACTAGCTAAAGTAGGAGATGCTGATTGCGTAGGTATTGCACTCTGTTCTATGTTTTCAATAGGAACAACAGGTGGCACTTCGCTTTGCGTAGCAGAAATAGAAGATTCCAATGTTTCTACTGGTGCAGCCATTTCCACACTTTGATTTACCAAATTTTCTTGTGTCATCCCTAAAGGACTTGGTGTTTCTGGAATTGTTTCTACAACTGGAATAGAAGGAGTTTCTTGTACTACACCATTATTCATAGTAGAAGCACTCGTATCTACGACAGGAACCTCAGAAACAGAATTTACAGGTGAAATAATCGGTGTAGGTGGAACTTCTTCTACTATGGGTCTAGCCTCCATAGGCACAGGTTCAACATTAGAAGTTGCATTGCCTCCCAAAGAATTTATCTCTTGATTTACAGGAGTTCCATTCAAAATTGAATCTAAAGTCGGCTTCACTGGCTCTGCACTTTGATTAAGGTTTCCTTGTAAATTTGGTTCCACTGGTGTACTACTAGTACCCATTCCACCGATGGTTACAGGACCTGCATTTGTATCCGTTGGTATAGGATTAGGAACAGGAGTAATCGTTTCATTACTACTATTATTAGTATTTAATCCCCCTAATCCATTGGTATTTTGATTATCCATGATATCAATCCCCTCATATCTATCTTACTCACCATTATATAAGATATGTCAAAAAAACGCAACCCATAAATAAAAAGTAGACACCCTTGAACTTTTCCTTTTCATTTTCTTAACAATTTACATTTTAAAACTTTCTTCTGAAAACAAATCACATTCATCCGATGCATTCATAACATATTTCTCACTAGAAAACAGATTATTCCCAATTAAATCTTTCTTTTTCTCATATTTTTTCCTATCAATCAAAACGATGGGAATATGCAAACTAGAAGCACTCTGTATTTCTAGCTCAGATAATGCATCAAAAGCAACTAGATAATCAGGTTTTAAAGATTTTTCATCTTTCATAACAATTTGAATTTCACTATAACCAGCATATGAATTAATTTCTTCACTTGTCATAATTCGATTTACTCTATTAGAAGAATCTTTCATATCACAAGAAAAACTATCCACTTCTGAAACATGTGAAATGGCACCAAAATCTATATTAGTATAACCATAATAATAAGAAGCATCCATAACATCCATATTTTCATGATTAATTAGAGAAAAACATTCACGGTAGACTCCAAAATTTGTTGCATAATGATCGTGCAAACCTCGGACTAACATAGTAAAATCCTGCCCATCCAAAACATAAACATCTACTCCATACTTAGAAGACAATCCTTCATTCTTCATTTTAGGATCATAAAGTTTAGCAATCATTTCTTTATAAGAATTTTCTCTGCATTTTCGAATATCTTCATAAAACATAGTATGTACTTGTAAATTTTTATACTCTAAATAAATTCCTAATTTTTCCCTACTAGATAATTCTTGCCAATTAATTATTTTTTGATACAATTCCAAACTAAATTCAGACAGAAGAATTTTTCCCACGTTTTTTTGATATCGAAACATTTCCTTAATATTTTTAATGACATTATAAATGTTATCATTAAATAGATAATCGATAATCAAATCTTCAAACTTTTTTTTAGAATATTTACTTTCTTGCCAGTGCCCAATAAAAGGGGACTCACCATACAAAAATTTATCTTTTTTGCTTTCATACAAAGAAATATATTCCTTTTCTTCTAACCCTTTATAAAATGCAAATTGTTCTGTTTCCAAATCAAAACTTTCAATTAAATTTCTCTCATAATTTTCCATTTTTTGAAGAAGAGCATAAGAAGGATTTTGTTTCATCGCTTTATCTAGATTATTACGAAAAGTAATCATACTTGTATCCTTTAATCCATCAAAAAAGACCTCACTTTGTAAAATATCCCCACTTACCTCTAAATTTCCCCTTAAAATTAAAGAAACAGAAACAAGTCCACTTTCTAATAAAGAAACTGCTCGAGAATCATCACGAAAAAAAGACTCACGAAAAGCATGATTATAATTAACAAGCATAGCTAGTTCTTTGACATCAGTAATATCTTTTGCATAAAGAGAAACAACATCACAAGGAATAACCGTTAAAAAAGAAAGATTACAATTTACAAGTTCCTTAACATTTTGAAATACATTCATAAAAATTTTAAAACTCTCTAGATTTGTCTTGCTAAATAAAGAATAATACAAATCATTTTCTTCTAAAAAAGGAATAAGAACTTCTTTTTTATTTTCTATACACTTTACAAATTCGTTAAAAGAATTTTCACAAAGACAGACAAACAATTTATATTCTTCACGAGGGCGATTTTTCTCTAAAAAGGTATATAAAGAAAGAAAATCATAAGTTTCCATAAAACCAATCACACCTAAAGCAGAAACTTCCCCACGAATAATTCTATATAAATCTCCTTGTAAGAGTTGCGTTTTTAATTCTTCCATAGCCATATGCTTCACCTACTATAAAAAGTATACAAAAAAAAAGAGACTTTGACAAATCTCCTTTTTATACAAATCTTAACTCGCTTTTATCTTTTGGACATAATAATGAATTCTTGATGCCCAGGTTTTACTTTCCGCATATTTTTTACCAATTTTTTCAATAGTATTTAAACCCTTTTTGTAATAATTATCAGATAAATTTTTGAAAAAAGCATCAATTCCAGCATTTAAAGATTTAAAACTTCCATATCCAGAACTTCCGCAAGATCTGTTTCCGCGCATACCTCCAATATTATTACATTTGCTCACAAGCGTACTACACTTACCAGATGCACATCCAGTTTCATGTAAAACAATCGCTAAAGCAACATAAGGGTCTACTTCATATTTTAATGAATACTCAGCAAAAATGGTACCATATCCAGATAAAGTAGATTTAAGATTTCTATTCAATTTAGAAGCAAGTTCTTCCTTTGTCATTCCATCGTATACTTCTACACGAGTAGGAATTTCTTCCTCTGCTTCCTTATCACTACTTACAAATGAAACTTCTTCATTTGTCTTATTTACTTCACTACTTATTGTGCTACTATTCGCATTGCAAGTAAAACTGTATTCGTTTTCTATAGTAGAACTTGTTTTTAGATTCTTGTTTCCATCTGCCCCTTTTACTAGCAAAACAGTTACAAGAACAAATGCGATTATGGCCCCGAAGGCCTTAACCGACGGTAATTTTTTCATTTTTAACTCTACCTCTTTTTTTGCGGAACGATACCTATATTATCATATTACACTTCGTAAGTCAAATTGCAGGC
>CAMUBM010000081.1 GCA_947087145.1 uncultured Mycoplasmatota bacterium | reverse complement strand
GAAGTAAAATCGCCAATTTTGAAAATTCATGCGTTTTTTCTTTCTGATTTTGCAAATTAGTCTAGCGAAATTTAAAAATAGAATAAAAAAATCGTGTCAAATAAGAAAACGAGTAAAGTTAAAAAAAGGAATAAAAAAAATAAGAAGCCATTCAAAAATGACTTTTTTAAATTGTGCAAATAAAAGTTGAAATAACAAACATTTATTAGTATAATGACCTAGAAAAAAGAGGTGGCCTCATGCCAATAAAAAAGTTTATATTTTCTCTAATCAAAGACGACCAAGAAATACATAAAGAGATGTATGAAAACCAAAGTGAAAGTGAAAATACAATTGTATTTGATTGCTTAGGATACAAAACAACTTTAGATTTAGAAACCAAAACATTTAGAAGAGAAAATGAAGAATATGAATTTTTTCTTGCACTAACAACAAAAAGTTGTACATTACACTTAAAAAAAGAAAACTTAGATTTTGATATCCAAGTCGACTATTGCGATTGCACAATCATAAATAATAAAATCATTTTAGAGTATAGTATAGAAACAGAAGATGCTAAAAACAAATTGGTATGGATAAGAAAGGATGAAAACAATGAATGAAGAACTAAAACAAGTGTTAAAAGAAATGATTGAAGAAGATACTTTAGCAGAACTAAAAATATCCAATCGTCCAGACCTTTGCGATTACCAATTCGATGGAACGTTTGCCCTAGCAAAAAAAATGCACAAAAATCCTTTAGAACTAGGTGAAACAATTGTAATTAAATTAAAAGAAATACCTACTAGTAATGAAAAATTTGTCAAAATAGAATGTGTGCATCCAGGATTTATCAATTTCACTTTGAGCGATGCATACATTAATGATTTATTAAATCAGATGGCAACAAAGGAAAAATTTAATATTACTCTACCAAAACAAGAAACCATTGTGATTGACTATGGGGGAGCCAATGTAGCAAAACCTCTTCATGTTGGACATTTAAGACCTGCTATTGTCGGTGAGTCCATCAAACGAATTCTAAAATATATGGGTCAAAATGTTATTGCTGACGTCCATTTAGGAGACTATGGGTTACAAATAGGACAAGTCATCTATGGTTTACAACAAGAAAAGATTACTCCAGATAAAATCACACTAGAAAAACTTTCCAAAATTTATCCTAAAATCAGTGGATTATGTAAAGAAAATCCTGAAATAAAAAAAGTGTGTGAAACAATTACTAAAGAGTTACAAGATGGGAATGTTGAATATCAAGAATACTTTAAAGAAATATTAAAAATTTCAAAGCAAGATATCAAAAAAATGTACGATTATTTAGGAGTTTCATTTGACTTATGGTTAGGAGAGTCAGATGCCTACAAATACATTCCAGATGTAACCAAAGAACTAAATAACCAAAATCTAATCCAAGAAAGTGAAGGAGCCAAAGTAATACATATCGCAAGCGATACCGATACAACAGAAATTCCTCCACTAATTTATCAAAAATCCAATGGTGCTTATCTATATGGAACAACAGACTTAGCAACCATTTACCAAAGAGAGTTAGACTACAAACCCAATAAAATATTCTACATTGCAGACAAAAGACAAAACCTTCATTTTACCCAAGTCTTTCGTGTAGCCAAAAAATTAGAACGAACTAAAAACATAGATTGTGAGTTCTTAGGAAATGGAACCATCAATGGGAAAGATGGAAAGCCATTCAAAACCAGAGCAGGAGATACTCCAAAACTTGAAAATTTATTTAATGAAATCAAAAACATTTTTTTGAGTGACGAATTACACAACGAAAACTATACAGAAAAAGATTTAGACTGTATCGTAAATTCTGTTATAAAATTTGCAGATTTACAAAATAGTAGAGAAAAAGAATACATATTTGATATCGAAAAATTCTCCAAAACAAGCGGAAAAACAGGGCCCTACATTCTATACACTTATTTAAGAACAAAAAAAATAATTAAAAACAATGAACAATTTGTAGACAAGTTATCAAAAACAATATATAATGTTCACGACCGAGAGTTAAGAATAAAATTATTAGGTTTAGAAGATGCATTACATCTAGCCTTTAAAACAAGAACTTCCTCTGGGTTAGCCAATTTTCTATATGAAATTTGTGTATTAGTGAATGCATTTTATGAAAACAATCATATTAATAATTTAGAAGACAATAAAAAGAAAACCGATTGGGTTACATTACTAGATTTAACAACTAAAATAATTCAAGATTTGTTAGATTTATTAGTAATAGAAATTCCGTCGAAAATGTAGGAGGAATAAAAATGAATTTAAAAGATTTTACCAAAGAAGAATTAGAAACGATGTCCTATGACGATATTGCTTATCACTTATTGAATGAAAAAAAGAGTAAAATGAAAATCATCGACTTATTTAACGAAGTAGGAAAATTAATAGGTTTATCTTCTGCTGTGATTGAAGAAAAAATAGGTGATTTCTTTGAAATGTTAACTTTAGACAAAAGATTTATCATGCTCGACGATGGTTCATGGGACTTACGAGTTCGTCATGCCCAAAAGATTGTCATTGAAGATGACGAAGAAGATATAGCAGCAGATGAATTAGAAGAAAACGAAGAGGAAGAAAATACCGAAGATGATATTTTCTATGATGAAGACGATACGGATGATTCGGACGATGATTTAAAAGATTTAGTTGTAATTGACGAAGACGATAGTGACGAAATGTTATAACTATTCTTTTTTCTTTTAAAAAAGAGAAGGAGGATATGAAAAATGGAAGAACGTTTAGAAGCGGTATTAAAAAGATACCATGAAATTGAAAGTGAATTGATGGACCCAGAAATCATGCAAGATTTCAAAAAAGTAAGTACACTATCAAAAGAACAAAGTACATTAGAAGAGTTAGTAAAAAAATACGAAGAATACAAAAAGGCACAAAATGCTATCAAAGAAGCAAAAAGTTTAGTAAATGACCCAGAACTTCGTGAAATGGCTGAATTAGAACTTACAGAAAATCAAGAAAAATTAGAAACCATTACCAAAGAATTAGAAATCCTTTTAATACCAAAAGACGAAAACGATGGTAAAAACGTAATCATGGAAATTCGAGGAGCTGCAGGAGGAGACGAAGCCAACATCTTTGCTGGAGACTTATTTCGTATGTATACCTATTATGCTGAGAAAAATAATTGGAAAATAGAAGTAATCAATGAAATCCCTGGAACCAGTGGTGGATTTTCTCAAGTAGAATACATGGTAAAAGGAGAAAATGTCTACTCAAAATTAAAATACGAAAGTGGTGCCCATCGTGTTCAAAGAGTACCAGAAACAGAGAGTCAAGGAAGAGTCCATACTTCCACTGCTACAGTTGCTGTGATGCCCGAAGTAGAAGACATTGATATTGAAATTAAAGAAAGTGATTTAAAAATAGATGTCTACCACTCAAGTGGTGCTGGAGGACAATCAGTAAACACTTCCAATTCTGCTGTGCGTATTACTCATTTACCTACAAATACTGTAGTAACTTGCCAAAATGAACGAAGCCAAATGAAAAATAAAGAACAAGCCATGTCTATTTTAAAAGCAAAAATCTATGACAATCTAGAACAACAAAAAAATAGTGAACTAACGGCAGAGCGAAAAAGCAAAATTGGTACAGGAGATCGTTCTGAAAAAATAAGAACGTACAATTACCCTCAAAATCGTGTTACGGATCATCGAATCAATTTTTCTATTATGGAATTAGATAGAGTTATGGATGGCGGTTTAGAACCAATTATTACAGCTTTAATTACAGAAGATCAAAGAAGAAAACTAGAAGGCGAATAATGTTTGAAAGTAAAACGTTAACCCAAAAAGACAAAGAGTTGTTAAAAGAAAAATATCCTAACGATTATGAAAAACAAATAGAAAAAGTAAAAAAAGGCTATCCAGTGCAATACTTAATAGGAAATGTAGACTTTTTAAACACCAATATTCTAGTAAACGGACAAGTATTAATTCCCCGTTTTGAAACAGAATATTTAGTAGAAAAGGTTTTAAAAAAAGTAGAAAAATACAAAGAAAACAATTTTTCTTGTATAGATATTTGTACGGGTAGTGGGTGCATTGCTATAGGGATTGCTAAGAATACCAATTTTAAAGTAGAAGGAATAGATATCTCAAAAGAAGCACTTCAAGTAGCAAGAAAGAATGCAAAGCGAAACCATGTAACTATCGAGTGGAAACAGATAGATATCTTAAAAAATACAATCCTCCCTAGTTACGATATAATAATAGCCAATCCTCCCTATATAGATAAGGAAGAAGAAGTAGATCCTACAACGCAATATGAACCCCAAATGGCCCTTTTTGCTGGTGAACATGGATTAATCTTTTACAAAAAAATAATAGAACAAATCCAAAAAAAACCAAAGCT
>CAMUBM010000080.1 GCA_947087145.1 uncultured Mycoplasmatota bacterium | reverse complement strand
ATGATATTCATATAAATTTCTCCATTTCACTCGTATCATGAAACTCTAGTTTCTCATACAATTCCTTTCCATTCTTAGAAGGTTTTAATTTTACCATATGTACTCCTTTTTCTTTTAACCATTCTAAAACAGTCTCCATGATTTTCTTAGCATATCCTTTTCTTCTTTCAGAAGGAATACAATAGATATCTATAACAAAACCATAATAAGGAGTTTTAAAAAAACAAAAAGGAATATCGTCTTTAATCACTGCTCCACCAATAGCAACCACCTTGTTATTTTCATAGAGTAGAAAATGACACCCTTTATCTTCATGATACAAATTCAAATACGTTTCCTTTATTTTTTCTTCTACATTTTCTCCGAAAACAGAGTCTATACCAAGTTCTTTTGACATTCTCATTTTCATATCTACTACAATAGAAATAGTATCTTCACTTGCTTTTACTATTTTCATACCTTTCCTCCTACTTATTAGTATTGTGATAATACTGAAATTCTTGTAAAGATAGAGCCACTTCTTCTAACTGTTCCTCATTCTCTATTTCCTCATTCTCTAAAATATCCTCAATCAAGAATAAAATTTCACTTATCGAACTACATTTTTTAGGATCAATACCATAATATTCCAAAACTTCTATTTGGTAACGTTTCAAATACAACTGGTCATTTATTTTGACCAAACTATTTTTATTTATCGCCTCATCAATGAACGTTTTTATTTCTTCTTTCATACATTCTTCACAACCTTATTATAGCAAAGGATACTTATTTATTATATACTAAATTTAGGTGAAACAAATGAAAGTTTTAAGTCTAACTGAACCTTATGCCACTTTAATCAAAGAAGGAAAAAAGAAAATAGAAACAAGAAGTTGGAAAACAAACTACAGAGGTGTACTTTACATTCATGCAAGCAGGACGAAAATAAAAAAAGAAGATAGAGAAAACCAAGAACTTATGAATCTTTTAAAAGATATTCCTTTCAATTATGGACACATTATTTGTAAATGTAATTTAGTAAATTGTGTCTACATGACAAAGACTTATGTAAATGAAATAAAGAAAAATCACCAAGAATTTATCTGTGGCGAATATAGGGAAGGGAGATATGCTTGGATACTAGAAAATATAGAAATACTAAAAGTACCTATTTTAGCAAAAGGGCATTTAGGTATATGGAATTATGTAGAAAAATAAGATAAAATATAGAAAAGGAGAAAAGAGAAAATGAAAATTACAAAATACCCACAATCTTGTTTATTCATAGAAACAAAAAACAAAAAAAATATTGGTTGACCCAGGCTCATTAAAATTTGAAGAAAAATTTTTAGAAAGATGGAAAGAAGCAAACATTATACTTATTACGCATAAGCATGGTGACCACATCCATAAAGATATTCTAGAAAACTTAAACATTCCGATTTATGCCACAAGAGAAGTCCAAAACGCTTACCCAACCATTTCTTTTCACATTATAAAAGAAAATGATATTTTAACTTTTGACAATATAAAAGTAGAAGTCGTGCATGCTATTCACGGCTACAACCCAAACTTAAAAGGTGGCAAAGCCGTTTTAGAAAACGTTGGATACATCATTGACGATGGTAACACAAGACTTTACATAACAAGTGATACCATTTGTTTTGAAAATGATTACAAAGCCGATATTGTAGCACTGCCTGTAACAGCTCATGGACTTACCATGTCTGCCTACGAAGCAGCTCTTCTCTCTAAAGAAATAGGAGCCAAACTAGTCTTACCTATTCATATGGACAACCCTGCTTATCCAACCGATTTAAATTACATGAAAAATACTTTTGAAAAATTGGAAGTATCTTACAAAGTTTTAGAAACCCAGGAAAGCATAGAAGTTTAAATGACAGATAAAGATTACATAGATATAACCATTGAAATCTCTAAAACTGCAACATTTCCCCATGGTGCCATTATTGTAAAAGAAAACAAAATTATTGGAAGAAGTGATAAAGCAACACTCATGCCACAAACTCTATTTACCCATGCCGAACTTTATGCTATGGAAGATGCAGCCAAAAATAAAAACTTATATGGAGAACTTTCTGGAGCCACTTTATATACATCTTGTGAACCATGCATGATGTGTATAGGTGCCCTCCTTTATGAAGGAATTACCAAAATTGTCTATGCTGCAACACTCCAAGATAGCAATGACTTCTATTCTCACGAAAACATTTCTCCTATAAAAGAACTTGCAAATTATGCAAACCATTCCATAGAAATTATAGGAGAAATAAACAGAGATAAAGCCATAGAAGTTTTAAAAATAGCAAAGAGCAAACAAATGGAAAACACCTTTACATTTATAGAAAAATAGATTATTATTACCTTAAGCAAGTGCTATAAAGGTAGTGCTTGCCTTGTGAGCAAAACACCGTCCTTCAAAGGATGGTGTTTTTTAACCTTCCGCCAAAAAAGTCTTGAACAACAAACGAAGTAATTGCACACATTCTTAAGCATTTATTCTCTTCACTCCAACTTTTTTGTACACTCGGATAACACAAATCTTTGGAATAACACTTATACAATGTCTTTTGTAAATCATTTAACGTCATAAAATCCCTCTTAAAAAGAGTATAACATAATTATTTTTAATCTACCTATCCATTCTAATTAAGTTTTCAACAAAATTATTTTGTAAATCTTCTTCAGCAAAATATAGAATTTCAAAATCTTCGTCTGTAATTATACGCTTTTCTAAAAAAGAAGTACAACGAAGTTTCATTTTCTCAAGTTCAGAAATAGGACAAACAATAACCAAACGTGCTTCTACTTTTTTAAAGATATTTTTCTTATAAATTTCGTATCTTTCTTTAAAGCCATTATAACAGCATGTAAATTTACCAACATCTGGATATTGTCTCCAATACCGCACTTCATACAAAATTTCTTTTTCAAAAGAAATCGCCACCATATCATAATGGTTCCCTTTCCATTTTACATGTTGTTCTATTTGATAGGAAGAAGACAACGATTTTTTCAAATATTCAAAAAATAGATTTTCTATCTGCATAGTCTTTATGAGTTTTGCTCGATAATCATTTTTCTGGGTACTAACACTTTCTGTTTCTCCTATTTTCTCTGTAACAATTTCAATAGGAGACATTTTTTCCAACTCTTTCTGATCTTTTTTGGTTTTCATACAAATTTGAGCATCATATTCTTTTTGAATTTTTTTCCAATGAAGCAATCCATAAAAGAAAAGTAATAGACCGATACCCATAGAAATCAAACAAAGAACGGGAAAGAAAGAAAAAAAATATTGCCATAAAATATCTCGGTTTTCTAAAAAACGCAAAGAAAAAGCAGACAATTCTCTAAATTCCATCTCTGAAATCAAAAATTCGCCTGTTTCCTTAAAAATAAAATAAAAAACAACCATCGGAAAAACAACCAAAACAAGCCCCAAAGAAACAATAAACTTATAGAAACTATCGTACTGCAATTTAACCATAAAACACCTACCAAAAAAGATAATCTTAGTATACTATATTTTTCTTTATTGGTCTACTTCATAAAACCCTTCCCAAGGATCTTTTCTTTTAAGTCTTTTTATTGCCATATCCATTGTAATCTCGTCTGGCCTCACTTGATCGAGCTCACTCCACTGAATAGGCATGGAAACCCGAGCCTTCTTACGAATTCGAAGAGAATAAGGAGCAACAGAAGTAGCACTTTTAGTATTTCGTATCCAATCAATAAAAATTTTTCCTTTTCGTGAAGACTTTCTTACATTACTTGTATATTTACTGGGCCATTTCGTTTCCATCAAAACAGCAATATTTTGAGCAAACTCTCGAAAACTTTTCCATGTCTTCAAACGTTGCGTTGGAACGACAACATGATATCCTTTCCCACCACTTGTTTTCAAAAAAGACTGCAAAGAGAGCTCGTCTAAAATACTTTTTAAATCTCTTACCCCTTCTCTTACCTTTTTTAAAGACATACCTTTATCAGGATCCAAATCAAACACCAAAACGTCCGGATGCAAAATAGTTTTTACATGACTTCCCCAAACATGAAACTCATAACTATTCATTTGCACTTCGCTTATTAAACCATGAATATCTTTAAAATAATAATAATCTTCTTTTTTTCCCTTATCATTAGGAAGAATTTTCTTTCCAATCCCCTCACTTTTTGTTTCCAAATGCTTCTTAAAAAAACACTCTCCACGACTTCCCGAAGGACAACGAATAGTACTAATAATTCGATTTTTTATCAAGGGAAGCATCCGCGAAGCCACTTTTTCATAATACGATACGATATCCATTTTAGTGATTTTAGGACGTCCATAGATCAGCTTTTCTGGACTCGTTATCTTTACACCTTGGACTAAATTTTCTTTTTTAGAGTTTCTTCGTTTAGAGGAAA
>CAMUBM010000079.1 GCA_947087145.1 uncultured Mycoplasmatota bacterium | reverse complement strand
AAATTACCTGAAGGATATAGTTTGTTTTATATAAAACCGACTATGGATATACTTGGGAATCTAATTGAAGTGTGGTGTAGAAGACTAACCCATTAAGTGCTGTTAGGATCCTAAAACATTTCATGTGATGCCCACCTCGCGTGAGCGGGTTTTTATCCAAACAGACTTTCCTTCGGGTTTTTATATGAGGTGAATTTATGTTTGAAAGAACATTAAAATTAATAGAGAAAAACACCCTAGAAGAAATACAAAGGAAAAAGATTTTACTTGTTGGAGTAGGGGGAGTAGGAGGATATGCACTAGAAGCCTTAGTTCGTATAGGATTTCAAAGTATCACCCTTATTGATACTGATACGATAGAAGAAACCAACCTAAATAGACAAATCATAAGTACAAAAGAAAACATAGGATGCTCAAAAGTAGAAGAAGCAAAAAATAGAGCATTAACAATCAATCCAAATGTAAAAATAACTGCAAAAGAACTATTTTTAAAAGAAGAAAACATAGAAGATATCTTTAATATTCATTACGATTATATTCTGGACGCTTGTGATACCATAACCACCAAGTTTTTACTCATAAAAAAAGCTCTAGAACAACAGAGTAAAATCATTACTTGCCTTGGAACCGGAAATCGTTTAAACCCAGGCGAAATAACCATTACCACTTTAAACAAGACTTTTAATGACCCACTTGCCAAAGCTATGCGCAAAATTCTAAAAGAAAACCATATTTCCTTAAATACTCCAGTAATTTGGAGTAAAGAATTACCCATACAAACCCAAACGAGAGAGCCTGGTTCTATAATCTTAGTTCCTGCTTCTGCTGGATTGCATATGGTCTACTTTATTTTAAATGATATTTTAAAAGAAAAAGATTAGTCAAAATTGAAACAAACTAATCTTTTTTTCTTTCATAATTTCTTTTACCAACATTTCTGGTTGCTCCTGGTTTTCCACAATTGCTTGGATACAAGAAAGTAGAGGAGTTTTAATACGTTCTTTTTGTAGTATAGGAAGTATAGCTCGCATCGTAGAAACACCTTCTACAGTTGCATCCTTTAAATAACTTTTGGCCTTATTTTGATCTTTTTTTCCTAAAAATGTTCCATAAGTAAAATTACGACTTGTTTTAGAAGAGCAAGTAAGCACCAAATCTCCAAAGCCTGAAAGACCAGTTAAAGTAGTAAAATCCCCATCAAACCTACTTAAAATTGATTCTAACTCCCTAAAGACCGAAGTCAAATAAAGAGCATGTGTACTTTCATGATAGCCAAGACCCTCTAAAATTCCTGCACCAACAGCATAAACATTTTTTAAACAACCGCACAAAGCAACTCCCTGTACATCATAAGAAGAAATGAGTTTTACTTTTGTAGTATCAAAGAGCTCTTGTATCATTTTAAAATGCTTTTTGGATTTACACGCTAACTGAAATCCTACTGGTTCAAAATTGGCAACATCGATAGAAAAAGTAGGTCCCCCTAAAACAGAAATAGGATTTTTAACTTGCTTTTTTACAAGATCTACAACCAACTTAGGATTTGTCTCTGCCATTCCTTTTGTTCCAATCACAAGAGGAATATTACTATCCAAAAATCCTTTTATTTCTGTACATACTTTCTCTAGATAAGACACTCCTGTCATTAAAAATACAACTTGAGCACTATGCACTGCCTCTTCATAAGAGTTTGTTAAGACAATATTTTTAGGAAACATACGATCCTTATATAACGTTTCAATTTTTTGTGTTTTTTTATAATCACTTACCAATTTCTTATTTTCGCTCCACATCACAATTTCATTCTCTTCCTTTAAAGCAAGAGATAAGGCAACAGAAGTACTAAATACCCCTGTACCAATTATTCCAATTTTCATTCAATTTCCACCTTTCATTTCATTATACAATTTGTTAATATTTGCTTCATATTTATTCATTTTTGCTTGGTAATACTTTTTTCCCTTTAAATTGTCTGGTAAATATTCTTGATACACCCAATCATTTTTATAATCGTGCGGGTATTTATAGGTCGTACTACTAGTTTTTATATGATTAGGAACATTTCCCGTAGTTCCGCTTCTTATATCATTTAAAGCCGCGTTTATCCCTAAATAGGCACTATTACTTTTCGGAGACAAAGCCATTTCAGTGACCACAACGCCAAGAGGTATCACTGCTTCTGGAAGCCCGATAAGTTCGGAGGCATGAATCGCTGCCATCACCTTTGGACCCATACCAGGATTGGCAAGACCAATATCCTCATAAGCAATCACACTCATTCTTCGATAAATACTATCTAAATCTCCAGCTTCCAACAAGCGCCCTAAATAATGAAGTGCCGCATCGACATCACTTCCCCGAATTGACTTTTGAAAAGCACTCAATACATCATAATGCCCATCTTCGTTCTTATCATGAAAAAACACAGGCTTACTATTAATTTGTTTCACTAAATCCAAATTTACATTTTTATCGCTAGAAGAAGAATAACAAACTTCTAATAAATTAATCGCACTCCGAAAGTCTCCTGAAGAAAGTTTAGCAATATAAGAAAGTGTCTCCTCATCGATAGAAATACCCTCTAAATGCTCACAAGCTCGTTTTAAACCAACAACAATATCTTCTAAAGATAACTCATGCAACTCAAATATTTGCACACGACTTCGAATCGCTGGATTAATTTTGTGATAAGGATTAGAAGTAGTTAAACCAATCAAAATAATCAAACCGCTTTCAATATAAGGCAAAAGTAAATCTTGTTTATCCTTATTCATTCGATGAATTTCATCCAAAACTACTACCATTTCCCCATGCATTTTGGCTTCTTCTATTACAATATCAAAATCTTTTTTATTATTAATAGTAGCATTCAAAAAGCGATAGGGTACACCAAGTTCATGCACAATTGCACTCGCTATACTTGTTTTTCCAATACCAGGCTTTCCATACAAAATAAAAGAAAATATTTTTTTATTCTTTACCATATTCGTTAAAATCTTATCCACACCAACCAAATGCGTTTGTCCAATGACATCTTCTAAGCGTTCTGGACGCAATGTATTGGATAATAATTCCATGCAAATCACCAAAGTCATTATAACATAAAAAATCGGGAAAATAAGAGAAGAAATCCCATTTTTATGACAAATACAAGAGTATAAAGTCATTTGACACACCACCCAAATATTTATATACTTAAATTAGAAAAGAGTAGATGCCTATGTCTAATCAAGAATACTATGAAAAATACTTAGACTCTTTACGCTTTGAACGAAAACTATCCAAAAATACGATTGCTTCTTACCAAGATAATTTAAATCGCTTTGAAGAATTTATCACTCCTAAAAACATCAAAGAACTAAAAAGAGAAGACATCGAAAATTATTTAAAATTCAATGACAATATGGCAGAGAAGAGTAGAGCGCATTACCTAACTGTTGTTAAAAATCTTTACCAGTTTCTTGTTGGAGAAGACTTAATCGATTACAATCCTTGTGAAACCATCAAATCTCCCAAAATAAGCAAAAAACTTCCTAATTATTTAACTGAAGATGAAATTGAACGACTCTTAGATATTCCTTTAAATACACCTTTCGACTATCGCAATAAAGCCATGTTAGAACTATTATACGCAACAGGAATTCGTGTAAGCGAACTCGTAAATCTAAAACTCAGTAACATTCATTTACAAGAAGATTTCATTCGTGTCATGGGAAAAGGAAGCAAAGAAAGAATCAGTCCTATAAGTTCTATTGCAGAAAAATATATAAGAATTTATATAGAAGAATATCGAAACAAATTATTAAAAAAGAAAGATAGTGAATATCTATTCATCAATAACTTTGGTAGCCCCATCTCAAGACAAGGCTTCTTTAAAAATTTAAAACAAATTGCCAAAATACAAGGAATAGAAAAAGAAATTAGTCCACATACATTAAGACACTCTTATGCTACCCATTTACTTAGTCACGGTGCAGATTTAAGAATTATCCAAGAACTTTTAGGACATAGCGATATATCCACAACTGAAATTTATACCCATTTATTAAATGAAAAATTAAAAAGTGACTACGAAAAGCATCCAAGAGCAAAACAAGAAACCACAAAAAAGCCTAGTAACAACTAGACTTTTTGTCTGCATAAATTTATCATACAGATAGGAGAATTTAACAATCGTTAAACAATAATTAACGACTTTGTTCGTTTCTACTAGATTTTCTATTATTATTTCTAGAATTTTCTTGTTTTTGATTATTTTGTTTGCTATTATTTCTAGAATTAGTCTTAGAATTTCTACTATTACGAGAATTACTATTATTATTTCTTTCCATAATCTAATTTACCTCCCACTAGTATTATGTCCTCGTTTTTATTTCTTAATACTAAAAATAAAAAAAGAAACTTTGGAAATAATTGGCTTTGTTTT
>CAMUBM010000078.1 GCA_947087145.1 uncultured Mycoplasmatota bacterium | reverse complement strand
CCTTAGGAGGGCCTCGTTTTATCCAAATAAACTACGGGAACATAAGAGTATTTTAGCATATTTTTTTCAAAAGAAAAAGATACATATTTGTATCTAATCAATTTCTATTAGTTCATATTCTCTTGTGCCAAATCCAAGTTCATTTGCACTTTCAATGGTATGTATTCCGTGCTGTCTTTCAACTCTTTCCACAAAATGTTCTCTTCCTTCGTCGGTTGAGTTATAAATTAAATCCATACAGGCTTGGTCCAGAGCGATAGGGTCCAAACTTGCTAAAATGCCTATATCTTTCATGCAAGGATCTTCGGCTTTAGCACAACAATCACAATCTACTGATAAATTACACATCACATTAATAAAAGCCATATTTCCATTAAAATATTTTACTACACTACCTGCGGCATCGGCCATTGCTTCTAAAAATTTATCTTGTTCTGGCAAATTATCCCATAACTTATACTGATCTTTTACTGCTCCTGCTGTATGAATCCAAGCTTTTCCTGAGGAAGAAGCTACTCCAATAGAAAGTTGTTTTAGAGCTCCTCCGTATCCTCCCATTGGATGTCCCTTAAAATGAGATAATACTAACATAGAGTCATAGTTTTCAATATTTTTTCCAACATAGTTTTCTTTAAGGACTTTTCCATTTTCAATTGTTAAAACTTTATCTGGCCCTTCTTCATCTAGTAAATCTACAGGAAATATTTCACTCCAACCATGGCTTTTTAAAAGTTCTTTGTGTTTTTTACTATCATTTCTTGCTCCCTCATAAGCCGTATTACATTCTACAATGGTTCCGTTTACGTATTCCACCATTGGTTTCATAAATTCTGGACGTAAGTAATTTTGATTGCCTTGTTCTCCTGAATGGACTTTTACAGCCACTTTGCCAGGCAAATTTACTCCTAAGGCTTCATACATTTTTATAACATTTTCTTTCGTAATTGTTTTTGTAAAATATACTTTTGCTTTTTCCATTTTTCTTCTCCTTTTTTATTTATCAAATTTATCTGCAACACTTGGTATCTCTTGTAATTCAAAGCGATATCGTTGTGTAACATTCGGATATTTTTCATGGTCTACTTCACTTAAAAACATTTCTAAAGGACGTATCCATAGACTTCCGTCTCCATATAATCTTCGGTATATGACTTGTTCTTCTTTTGTTTCGGAGAACCTTCCTACATCAATTACTAAATAATAATCGCCTTTAAAATGTTTATAAATTCCATTGATTTTTATTTTTCTCATTTTAAAACCTCTACTTCTATTTCATTATACCACCTAAAAGGCAGTTTTTATAGCAACAAAAAAGATTACTTTTGCATAGTAATCATATTAAATATAAATAGTAGATAAACTCCTAATTTCATACCAATTTTATATCTCTGTTGTTCATAGAGTGCTACTCCCTTGTCTACTAAAGTCAAACAAATACTTTCTTTGTATTTAGGTAGTACTTTTGATAGTGGAAACATATGCGATTCTATCATATTTTTTTGCAAATCAGAGAGTTCAAAGTACTTACTTGCATTTAATACGGCAGCATTCTGGTGTGCGATTAAATTTTTCATTGGGGTATTTTCTTCTAATTGGTAATCAAAATAAAAGTCATGCATAAGAGCTGCTCGCGTTGCTTCTTCATAATTGAAGTTCAATTTTTTGGTTATTTTATAAACACTTTTGGCTACACGATAGGAATGTCCATATCTAGAAATTCCATGGTGGAGTTCGTTATCTAATTCTTTAAAATTGTTGTTATTTTCTATATCTTTTATTAAATTTTCAAATTCTTCTTTTTCACGAGTTTTCATTTTTTCACCTCGAACTTTATTAGTATAGCATATTTTTTCTTCTTTTGCTATCCCTATAGTTTATGTGGAAAGAGAAAAATAAGAACTAACTCTCGTATTCTATTTCAATAGTGGAGTTCTGTATTTCTTGTTTTTTCAGTATCTCGCGTATTTTTTCTTTTGTTGTTTCGCTTGTTTTTTTCGTTGTATTTTTAGGAACTACTATATGCATATTTAAGACAATTTTTTCTTCTGCTTTCCCTATGTACATCATTTTTATATCTAGGATAGGTTCGATTTTTTGAAGTTCTTCTTTTATTTTATTTAAATTCATATTGTTTGGTATTTCTTCTACACAATTGTTGATTGTTTTTGTTACATTCTTGCTTGCTTTTCCTACAATGTATAAAGAGATAAGGATAGCAATAGTTGGGTCTAACACAGAGGCACCCGTTATTTTTATAATGATTGCAATGATAAAAATAAGGGCCCAACCTAGACAATCTAGAAGCATAGAAATATTGATTTTGGTTTCTGTTTTGTTTACGTTTGTACTTGTTTTCAGCAAGGCATACCCATTTATACCTAAACCAAATAAGGAAAATAAAAGCATACTTAATCCATTGATAGCAGTTGGAATGACTAGCCGATAGATAGATGCAAATAAAGCAATGACAGAACTAGTAATCAAAATAGTAGAACAAGAGAATGTATTTAAAATACTATATTTTCTGTTTCCTTTTTCTTGCTCTTTGCGTTCAAAAATATTCGTTACAAAAATGACTAAAGAATCACTAAAATCATGAATGGCTCCCGTAAAAATAGCAATACTTCCCGTAAGAAGTCCTCCGATAATGCCAAAGATAGAAAAGCCTAGATTTAAGAAAAAAACAAGTTTTGTATTGTCGTCTTTCATGTTTCACCTCTAGTTAAAACGATAAACTTTTCTTGCTACTTTGTAGCCGTTTAAAGTGATAAATGCACCCACTTTGGTTGGAATATAAGTAAGTCCTGCTAGTTTACAGTATTTTAATTTTTTGTAGGCTTTTTTATCTATTTCTTTTATATAATTCCATAGTTCTTTTCTTTTTTCTAACGATTCTTTGTCTTTCTTTTTGAGTAATAGAACACTTGAGATGGTTAACATCATAGACAAGTAACTTAGTAAGTATTTGTATAGTTTTGGATATACTTCACGCACTTTTTGTAAATCTACACTTTCTGCAATAATTTTTGTAATCTTGATTTGTTGGTCTACACGGGTTATCATTACACTTTCATTGACAGATTGGTCAACTCTTCCAATAAAGTAATGGTACAAAGGAATGTTTAGATACATCATAGTTTTGACACAAGTAAGAGGAATATACGCGAATATATTGTCTACATAAAATGTATGTTCTGGTAAATTGATTTTGCATTTTTTTAGGACAGAAGTTTTGTAGATAAGGGAATGCATAATCATATACTGACTGGATTTAAAGTGCCCTATTTCTTTCCAAGTGATTATTTTTTCTTCCTTAAAAATATTTTTGTAATGCATTTCTTTTTGTTTATTTTCGTATAGATGGTCGTAGATATAATTGCATACAAAAAGGTCTACATTTTCTTTTTTTTCTTCGATTTCTTTTATTTTGTCTATTAACTTTAAAAGAGAATTTTCGTCTAACCAATCGTCACTATCGACGACTTTAAAATATGTACCACTGGCTATTTTAAGTCCAGCATTCACACCACTACCATGTCCGCCATTTTCTTTATGAATAACACGCACAATATTTGGATATTTTTTTTGATAACTATCCGCTATTTTTCCTGTATTGTCTTTTGAACCATCATTTACAATAATGATTTCTACTTCGTCTCTTCCTACTAAAAGAGAGTCTATACAACGTTCCATGTATTCTTCTGAATTATAGCAAGGAACTGTAAAACTTATTTTCTTCATTTTCCCACCTACTTTTATCATTAACATTGTATCATATTTTTATAAAAAATAAAAAAGGAGTTATTTTCCTTTTAAATACGCTTCTATCGTTTTTGATTTTTTTAGTTTTCTTTGTAATTGGGTAGAAAAAGGTTCTTTCGTTTCTAAAGAAAATAACTGGTTTATACTTTCATCATATACATGGGAATAGGTCCAACTTCTCATGGCTAAATTTTTAAATAATCTTACTAAAGTTTCTTTATTTTGTTCTCTTAACCATTCAGTCGTTTCACCACTCAGGTATCTACAATTGTCTAAATCGATTAAAATAATCTTATCTCCTGAAAAAACAACATTTTCTCGTTTTAAATCTTTGGCTATTAATTTTAATTCTGGGAATATGAAAACGATTAGTTCTTCTAATGCTTGAATATTGTAAAAAAGATAGTCTTTCTTTTGTCTTATAACATTAATCTTTTTACTTGGTAGAAATTCATAAAGATAGGCATCTGTTTGGTAAACATTGGGATTTTGGAAGAAGTCTTGTTTTTCTTTTATCTTTTCTTCTTCACAAAGTAGTTCTAGTACCCGATTGGTAAAAGAATGGTTTAGATTTTTTAGTATCTGAAAAGTTTCTTCATTCATACGGGCAGAAGATGGGGTATCCTTATAATATTTTTTTAAATATAGTGTTTTTGTTATAGGAAATATTTCTGCACTGGTTCCAAAATATTTGGGT
>CAMUBM010000077.1 GCA_947087145.1 uncultured Mycoplasmatota bacterium | reverse complement strand
AAAGGGTCCTCATATAAATCATCCTTAGAAACACTATAAACAAAAAGAGACAAATAAGTAAGTGCCAAAGTAAAAACCTGGTTTCTTTCATCTTCTAATCCATTCACAAATAAAGGAATGTTTTCTACTTCAAATGAACGCGTAAGATATAATACCGAAAACAAAAAAATTTCTAATTTTTGTTTTACTTCTTCTTTCGTATAAACATCTGGCAAATCAGTCGAATACCTACTAATCATTCTTTTTTTATTAGACTCTAAAAATTTTTCTAATCTTTTATAATGACTTATAACATCAAAAAGTTTAGGAACTTCGCTTCTTACATAACCTTGTGTTCTTAAAGCCACTTTTTCTTTAATTCTCACATAAATATTTTCTTGATGCCCTGTAAGTTGAATAGATGGAGAATAACACAATACAACTAAATTTTCCATGTCATCAATTTGTTTTTGTAAATGTTTATTTTGTTTATTTTCTGCTTCTTTATATCCATAATATTCCAAATATTCAAGTAAGGCTACACTAACAAAACCATTTTTTAACTCTTTGTTATCTCCTAGTTCGTTATGCTCAAAAATAACATTTTGCAAGTTTTTATCTTCTAAAAAACTAACAACAGAATTCTTTACAGAAATAAGTTTTGTATTTTCTTTATCAGAAATATCTTCTTTTAATTTTGTCATATCCTCAAGTAAATTTTTAAACAGAGTTTCATGGTAAACAATATAATTTCCAACTCTTAAATTTTTTCTTTTCCTAATTTCTTCTAGTACTATTCTATCTTCTTTTCTTCGGTAATGTATAGGATCATCAAAAATAAAATTTTCCATCCGAATAAAAAGACTTTCTTTCAACTCAGAAATAATGCTATCTTTATAAATAAAAGTATGCAAATAAAACAAAAAATATCTCCCCAATAAATGGTAATCGTCTGAAGAGTTTTCATAATAAGCGAAAACTTCTTCTAAGGAAAAACTATCATACAAACGAAAATAACCGACAATAAAATCCTCTAAATTTTTTTGATAAAGAGAAAATTTTTCTAAAGAAAGTTTTCCTCCTTTTTCAAGCATTTTCTTTCTAATTATTTCAAACAATTTTATTCCTTTTTTAGAATAATTTTTAAGTTCTAAAAAATCATTAGAAGGAACACATGCATCCATAGGAAACAAACGATATTGTCCATCAATCTCCTCAGAGAAAGTACAAATAGTTGCCAAAAAACCACCTTCTTTTTAAATTAGCACCTATTATAAAAGAGAACTTCTTCCATTGCAAGCAAAAGAAAACCTACTTCTTTTCAAAAACATGCTGATAATAGCAAAACAAATCGTTTCGTATTCCATTCGACAAAAAATAAACGGGAACCAAATTTCCTAAAACCTCTTTAGGTACAAATGAAAAAGCCCATTTACAAAAATATTTATGATGAAAAACTTGATCCAATCTTTCTTTATAGGAGTCCACGTGGGCTTGTAATTTCGGTTTCATATCTTCTTTTTTCAAAATAGAAAAACCATTTCTCAAAGCATACTTATCTAAGTAATGAACGTATTCAAAACAATCTAAAACCCATCCTTTTTCAGTCAAAAGAGTTACTTCTTTTTCTAAATCTGTTAAATTTTCTCTTTCTTTATTTGCATATCCATCAAAAAGAATAAAAAGACCCCCTTTTTTAAACCCCGATGAACTTCCCTAAAAACTTGATCTTTATTTATAGAATAACATAATGTCTCAATCCCATACACTAAATCCATTGAATGATCTTCCATTTTACTTAAATCATGATAATCACCTTGCAAAAGTGTTATATTCTCTAAAGATTTATCAATGAAAGGATACAAATCCACACCATAAAAAGAGCATTCTTGATTTCGTTTAGCCAAATAAAGTAAATTGGCCCCCTGTCCACTTCCAATCTCTAAAACACTCTTACATCTCTTCTCTTTAATTAATTTATCAATATACTTCACTTGATAATCTCCATAAAATTTATTTTTTAAACAAATTCCATCATCAGACAAACCCATATGCATCATTCCAGATTTTGATTTTGCCATCAATCGATAAAATAAATACTTATTTTTCTTATAATAAGAGACAATATTTTTAGTACTCATTTCTACCGAAAACAAATAGGAAAAATCATAAATACTCTTTAAAGTATCCAAATCTTTTTGTAAAGCATTTTCCATATTAGACCTCTTTCTTCTTCACTTTTTCAATTTTAATTGTATATCCAATCGGACCTAAAATCTCAAGTAAACTTAAAACTGTCGGCGAACACATACCCGCCTCAATACGAGCGATTTTTGTCCTCGATACACCAGAATATTTAGAAAACAAATCTTGTGTTAAATTATTTTCTTTACGAAATCTTATAAACTCTTTTCTAAATATCTCATGTAATTCCTCTGCATCATAACTTGCCTCAATATAATTAATATCGTAATCCATAAACCCACCTCTTCTAAAAATCGCCAATATTGTATCACATTTGATACATAAAATACAAAGAAATATTGTAATCTCCAAAAAATCATACTATATTGAAAATGTAGTAAATAAATATAAAGGAGAAAAAACAAATGAATAATAACAATAAAGTATTACGAGATTTACATTTATGTGATTTAAATACAGGAAAAAAACAAGGTCCAATGACAGGAAATATTTTTATCGATAAACCATGGACACCAAGATTTCAAAAAAATGAATATTCAAATATTGAACTTAGTGAAACACTTTACAAAAATTACATAAAAGCAAGCGAAGAACATTTAGATGAACTAGCTATTTATGAGGTAAAAACAAATCAAATATTAACACATCGGGAATTACGCAATAAAATAGATACTGCTGCTGCTGGATTTATAGACATCGGTTTAAACGAAAATTCAAAAGTAGGCTCTTTAATGAACAATTCTATTGATGATACCGTAAATTTTCTTGCATGTAGCAAAATAGGAGCAACATGCAAATTAATAGATTTCACAAAAACGCCAGAAGCAATGAAACATAGCGTAGATGAGACAGACTTAAACACGCTAATAATGGATGAAGATTTTCTGCCACTTCTACCACTAATCAATCAAAAACAATTACCAGTAATTGTTGCGAATACAAATAAAGAATTTAAAGAAGTTAATTTCACAACTTTTAATAGTATTTACGAAAAAGGAAAAAATAAAGAAATCATTCCTGCCGATTATGTAGATAATAAGCCAACAGTTATGATAAATAGTAGTGGTACAACAGGAACACCTAAGCCGATTGTACATACAGATTTTAGTGTAAATGCAGCAGTTCAAAAAATGTTATATACTGATTATCATTTAGGTAACGGAAATGTTATCATGAAAATGATTCCTTCGCAAATTGGTTTAGGATTAATTACTACCATGTATACAGGGTTACTTAGTGGAACTACAGTTGTTTTAGTTGCAGGAGTTTCACCTGAAGAGTTAGCCTTTAACATGATTTCTTTCGTAAAAAATTTCGAAAGTTTCAAAAAAGAATACAATCTAAAAGAAGATGCTTTATTAAGTATATTTACAGCACCAGCATTTGTAAGAGCTTTAATTTTGTCAGATGCAATTACAGATTTATCTTGCATAGGTACCATATTAGCAGCTGGTTCAAAAATAGCAAAAAAAGAACTAGATGAATTAACAGAAATTGCAAGAAAAAAGGGATATAAATATCCAATATGTAATGGCTATGGTCAAAATGAAATGGCAGGAGCTGCTACTCTAAATACTAATGCTTACAACAAAAATGGTAGCGGTGGATATCCAACAATTGGAACCTCTATACGAATCGTAAAAGTCTTAAATGTTCACCCACTAATTGTAGATACAAAAACAACACTTGGAGTAAACGAAGAAGGATTAATTTTAGAAGATAGTGATAGTAGATTTTTAGAATATGAAAAGATGTCAGAAAAAACAAAAGAATCTTTTATAACATTAGAAGATGGCTCCACTTGGTTCATAACAAATGACTTAGGTCACATAGATGAAGAAGGATTTGTACAAATTACAGGAAGATTAACAAGAGTAGCTACTAGAAATGACTTTAAAATTCCATTAGATGATTTAGAAGCAAAAATAAAAAGCATACCAACAATTGAAGATTGTGCAACGATTGTTACAGAATTTGGTGGTTCCTTAGAACCTATTGCTGTCTTTGCTGTTCCAATAAATGAAAATATAGATATTGAAGCAGAAATAAAAAATAGCAATGTACTATCATTTTCTGAAGTACCAGAATATTTTATTACAATAGATAAACTACCTTATCTAGGAGCTGGAAAAATAAATGAACAATGTTTAAAAAAACGGTTTAAGCAATTAGAAGAAGAAAATCAACTAAAACTTGCTCACAAAAAAGAAATGTAAAAGTCAAAAATACATTTCTTTTTTTGTGAAAATTAAAGTATTTCAATAAATAAAGAATTATTGTATAATTAAAATAGAGGTGAAGTTTTATGTTAATGGGAATACAAATCATTATTCTTGTTATG
>CAMUBM010000076.1 GCA_947087145.1 uncultured Mycoplasmatota bacterium | reverse complement strand
TGGAGCCAAGTACATTGTCCCTACGAATATAGGCATGGTATATGGAATAATAGAAGAAAAGTAGACACAAGTGAAGTGTGTGCTTTTATTTTGCTATTTGGTAAATCAAAAAAATTAGGCTTTCGCTTCTGACAAAGGCAGTCCATTTCTCTTGCTCTTTCGAAGCCACGTAACAATTACTAGGAATAAGTAAAAAGCAGTATATCAATAAAATAAGAATGGATTCCTATAGTAATTTTCTATAAAAGCAAAACCACTTTCTAACTGAGCAAAAAAATTCTTTAGTTGTGCTAAGATTAGTACTTCTAAATCTTTTTCTGATTGAAGTAAATTTTCTTTAGACATTTCTAATAAAATCGGGCTCTTGATTTCACTAAAAATCCATTTCTTATCTATTGTTCTTTCAATTTCTATTTTTTCTGGTTTATCAATAAGTCTTTCATAAGCATTATTTTTGACTTCTTTTCGTAAATCTCTCACCGATAAATTTCTCTTCCCACAAAAATTAACGTAATAATTTCTTTGTTTGTATCTTGGATAGGTAACAAGTTGGGACCAAGATATGCGTGACAGTGTCGCGCAATTTGGAAATAATAAAAAGAGCTGTCTAAATTTTCTTAAATTGGTAGCATCATACCCCTTTCCATACTTTTCTGTATATTTTATCGACCATTCTTTAATTAAGCTATTCCCATATTTTGCCCGTTTTTCCCCACCTTGGGCCTCCACAAGAATACGCCCAATATTCCAATAGTTTTGCAATAGGTCATGGTTTTCTTCTAAGACCCTTGCTCTTTTATTTATTTCATTCTTTTTAATGTAATTTTCTATTTCTGTATAGTAATTCATAAAACACCTCTACTATATATATACAAGTTGATTTGGTAATTTCCTTTTTTTAGAGCGAAAAAATAAATAAGTTCTTTATTTTTTTTACAATCATATTTTTTAGTAAGGTGGTAAAAATGCGTGTTTCAGATTTACAAATTAAAGATGTAGTGAGTATGATTGACGGACGAAGACTAGGTCGAATTGTCGATATTGAATTAGAAGAGAATGGTACTGTAAAATACTTTGTTGTGGAACCCAAGCGTTTCTTCCGTTTTTTTGGTACTACGGGGGAAACAAACGTCAGTATGGGGCAAATAAAGAAAATAGGAGAAGACGTAATATTGGTTGAAATCTAATTCCTACCTTGTTATAATACTCTAGGAAGCGGCGATAAATATGAATAGAAAAATATTTGCAGTCTCTGTTATTACGTTATTATTTGATCAAGTAACAAAAATTTTAATTTCTACATTTATAGGAATAAATGGAAAAATGAATTTAATAAAAAATTTTTTTTCTATCCATTGTATAGAAAACTATGGAGCAGCATGGAGTCTTTTTAATTACAAAGTAGAAATATTGATTATAGCAAGTATAGTTGCACTAATTATTTTAGCTCGTTATATGTACAATTTTCAAACCAACAAAAGAAACAATCTAGCCTTTGGATTTTTAATCGGAGGAATTTTTGGCAATCTAATTGATAGAATTTTTTTAGGGTATGTTAGAGATTTCCTATCTTTTCAGTTTGGCCATTACCAATACCCCATATTTAATTTTGCCGATATCGCTATTGTTCTAGGAGTATTTCTTCTAACCATTGCCATACTAAAAGGAGAAGACAAAAATGAAAATCGTAGTAAACAATAAAAATAACGAACGCTTAGACAAATATTTAAGTGAGCACTTAGATTACTCAAGAAGTATTATCACAAAAATGATAGAACAAAATGACATAGTAGTAAATGGAAATCCTACCAAAGCAAGTTACAAAATAAAACTAGGAGATACCATTGAAATCATAAAAGAATATGTGGCAACCACTGATATAGAGCCTACTCCTATGGAGTTAAACATTGTCTATGAAGACGAACACATTATAATCATCAATAAACCGAATGGAGTAGTAGTTCATCCAGGAAGTGGAAACGAAACAAATACCTTAGCCAATGGACTTTTATACTATACCCAAAATTTAAGTGATTTAAATGGAGAAGAACGACCAGGGATAGTGCATCGTCTAGACAAAGATACCTCAGGCCTTATGTTGATTGCAAAAACCAATCAATCACATACAATTTTGTCAGAAGAGTTTAAAAAGCATAACGTAAAAAGAGAATATGTAGCTCTCCTAAATGGAATACTTCCTCACAACAAAGCCAAGATTGATGCACCCATTGGTAGAGATAAACAAAACAGAAAAAAAATGGCGGTGACAGCAGAAAATTCCAAAAATGCTATTACACACCTGACCGTTTTAAAACGATACAAAAAGCATACTCTTGTAAGCTTAGAATTAGAAACAGGAAGAACCCATCAAATTAGAGTCCATATGAACTATATTGGCTATCCAGTTTTCAATGATCCTGTATATGCTCATCAAGTTATAAAAGAATATGGGCAATTTCTTCATAGTAAAAATATTGACTTTGTTCATCCCATTACAAAAGAAAAAATGCACTTTGAAAGTGATTTACCTGCGTATTTTAGGGAATATATAGACACATTAGAAGAGGAACAAGATTAAGATTTTTACAAAAATAGTCACACACAAGAAAAAATATGGTAAACTAAATAACTGGTAGCCGTTCAATATATTTTTGATGTGATAAATAAAGAGATAAGAAAAAATCATTAAAACAAGAGAAATATAAAAAGAAAATAAGAGATTGCTTTCTAAAATGAAAAAATAACAAAGTCCAGCAAGCAATAATAGATTAGAAAGATAAATAAACAAAAAATCATTATCCAATTTTTTTGCTAAGACAATCTTACGAATAGGAAAAAATAAAAACAAATGGGTAAGTAGAAAAGAGATTGTAAAGAAGAAGGATAGAATAAAAATCACCTCTTTACTAAAGGTATGAAGTATACTAAAATAATAGTACTAAAAAGGAGCACAAAATGAATACAATCACAATTACAAAAAAAGATGAAATCGTTATGCGTTTGGTCCATTACTTTATAACAGAAGAAAACTATACACCTATAATTGTTAATGGAGTAAAAGACGAAGTATGGTTAGAAAATAGTGAAGCCAAATACAAAATTGTTCGTATTAATTCCAATTATATTCACAACAATGAACAATTTGCCGTCGACCTTTTTAAAATCAAAAATGTCATGCGTCAAATAAAAAAGAAAACGGTGTCTCTTACGATGGATACCTTTAATATCTTTCTAGACGTCAATGACGATGTAAAAGTAGTAGAAGATAAACATATTAAATCTGTTGTGTTAAAAGATGTGAGCGAGAAAGAAACCACAAAGATTATTCCTTACTTTCCTAGTATTGAAAATAAATTATTGAAAGATACCAAAGGACTAGATTTGATTATCAATGTAACAGAAGATATCAATAAAAAAACAGAGAAAAACAATAAAATTTATGAAGCCACCTTTAAGCCAAAGAAAATTATTATTACGTATGCTTTGATGGCAATCTGTGCTTTTCTATTTTTACTAACGTACATGCTAGGAAGTGGAAGCTTAGATGGAAGAACGCTTTACAATTTTGGCGCTATCTCTGCCCCAGCAATTAAAGCAGGAGAGATATGGAGACTTTTAACGGGTACTTTCTTACATGCTGGAATTATTCATTTGTTTGTCAATATGTATTCCTTAGCAGTCATTGGTTCTCAACTCGAAAACTTTATCGGCAAAAAGAAATTTCTAATCGTATACATAATAAGTGCTATCAGTGGAAGTTTAATGTCTTGTCTTTTTAGTGACAACCTTTCCGTAGGAGCAAGTGGTGCCATCTTTGGACTTTTAGGAAGTATATTATATTTTGGATACCATTATCGTTTATATTTAGGAAATGTTTTAAGAGCCCAAATCATTCCCTTAATTCTTATGAATTTATTCTTAGGATTTATGATAAGTGGTATTGATAATGCTGCCCACATTGGTGGATTAATCGGTGGGTACTTAGCAATGATGGCTTGTGGTATTACAGGAAAATCAGAAAAAAGTGACAAAATCAATGGTGCCGTTGTTCTTACAATTTATATTGTATTCTTAATCTTTATGCTATTTAGATAAAAAGAAAAACTCTCTGGAAAATAAGAGAGTCTTCTATTTGTCTTTTTTCTTTTTTTCTTCGTCAATATGTTTAATTAAAACGTTCACTATATAATTATTTAAACTTCTATTATCTTCTAAGGCTAGTCTGTCTAACTCCTTTTTTATTTCTTCATTGGTTCTTAAGGTAATAATCACATTATTCATTTTATGACCTCTTTCTAATAGCATTATATATTCATTTGTATGCGTTTAATACTTGCAAATGTATTCACTACGATATATAACGTATGCATACAATAGAAAGCATTTGTATACAAAAAGAAAGTAGGTTTTTCAATTGAAATTAGAAAAGTTTAACAAAAGCAAAAAGAAAAGTAGAATACTACTAGGTTCTATATTAGGAATTATAGTGCTTGTAGGAAGTATCCTACTTTATAGAAGTTATGCGTTATATAAAGAAGAAAAGACGTTTAATGTAATACGTGGAAAAGTACCTAGTTTTGTAA
>CAMUBM010000075.1 GCA_947087145.1 uncultured Mycoplasmatota bacterium | reverse complement strand
GGAAAGAAAAAACGGATATTTGATTTTAAATGATTTAAAACAAATAGAAAAAGAGAAAAGCGGACATCACATATGTTACTGGTTTTCTGATAAAGAGCAAGAATACTTTTTTTAAGTGGTAAAGTCAAAAAGCACAATTAAAAGAATTGTTTTATTCTACACTGCTTTTAGAGAATGGTTATGGTGTAGCAAAGTGTGATTTGACAACATTTCAAAACCAGCAAGGAATAATAGTATCTCCAACGTTAAATCCTAATAACTTTCCTTTTTTTACATTGGAAATAAGGTTACAGGAAGTTTTCACAGAAATAAAAGACAAAACAGAGTATAATGTTCCACAGGGAATAAAACGAGTTTTAACATTAGAAGTTGAAAATAATATACAAAATATAGATACGATTATAAAAGGCAATTTCCATTGCTAACCAAAAGAAAAACATGCTATAATAAATAACGAATGGGAGGGTTTAAAAATGAAAGTAATCCTATTACAAGATGTTAAAAAACAAGGAAAAAAAGACGACATCTTAGAAGTCAGCGATGGCTATGCAAATAATTTTTTAATCAAAAACAAACTAGCTGTTCCTTACTCTAAAAAAAGCAAAGAAGTTTTAGAAAGTGAACTAGAAACAAGAAGACAAGACGAAGAAGCAAGAATAAAAGAATGCCAAAAATTGGCTGAAGAAATGAAGAAAAAAGCCTTTTTATTTCAAAGCAAAGCTGGGAAAGATGGAAAGTTATTCGGCTCTATCTCGACGAAACAAATCAATGAAGAACTAAAGAAACAAGGTTTTAATATCGACAAGAAATGTATCCATATAAATGGAATTATTGATACACTTGGCTGTCATGAAATAGAAATAGAACTGCATAAAAAAGTAAAATGTAAAATAACCATCCAAATCAAAGAAAAGTAAGAAGGTGAAAAAATGGCTGTAAAACAAATGCCTCAAAACGAAGAAGCAGAAATGAGTGTTCTTGGTGTATGTTTTCTAAATAAATTTGCTCTAGAAAAAGTAGTCGAAGAAGTAACAAGCAATATGTTTTACAAAGAAGCCAATAAAAAAATCTTTGAAGCACTAGTAGAATTACATAAAACGAGTACTCCAGTAGATGTAACGACTGTAAAAAATGAATTAGATAAACAAAAAAACTTAAATGCTATTGGAGGAATAGAATACCTAACCGAAGTGATTGACTCCGTTGCAACTATCGCCAATCTAGACTCTTATATTAAAATTGTAAAAGAAAAAGCCATTCGGCGTAATTTAATTGATACAGCAACCAATATTATCGAAGCAACTTATGAAGAAGACAAAGACTTATCGTACTTACTAGATAATTCAGAAAAAAAGATTTTGGATGTAGCGAAAGCAAGAACAACAACAGAACTAACACCTATTTCTGAAGTATTAAGAAGAGCCCAAGAAAATCTAGAACAACTAGCCAAAAACAAAAGTGTCATTACTGGATTAGAAACAGGTTTTTATGACCTCGACAAAGCAACGAGTGGACTGCATGGAGGAGAACTTATTATTCTAGGAGCTCGTCCTGCCATGGGTAAAACAGCCTTTGCACTAAATATTGCCACCAATGCTGCCATGACAACAGAAAAAGCTGTCGCTATATTTAACCTTGAAATGGCAAGTGAACAATTAGTCAATCGTATGATTAGTGCAGTGGGTGGCATTGAAGGAGAAAAACTAAAAACGGGAATGTTAGACCATAGCGACTGGAAAAAATACAATGAAGCCATGAGTCAACTTGCGGACACTAATATCTATATTGAAGACAATGTATCGGTAACGGCTCCTGAAATAAGAGCAAAATGCCGACGTCTAGCGAACTCTGAAAAAGGTCTAGGTTTAGTAGTCATCGATTACTTACAATTAGTAACCACAGGTGGAAGAGCAGAGTCCCGTCAAATAGAAGTATCAGAAATTTCTCGTTCCTTAAAGAAAATGGCTGTGGAATTAAATGTTCCAGTCATTGCTCTAGCCCAATTAACCCGTGGCGCCGAACAACGAAAAGACACCAACCAACCAAGACTAGTCGACTTACGTGAGTCTGGTTCTATCGAACAAGATGCTGACATCGTTATGTTTTTAAATCGTCAAGACTACCATGAAGACAAAACAGCAGACCAAAAACTAACCATCGTGCCAGTAGACTTAATTATAGCAAAACACAGAAGTGGTTCAACTGGAGCCATTCAAATTCTGTTTGAGTTAAACAAAAGTTGCTTCAAAAACTACTTAAAAGTAGAAGCAACAGAAGAATTTTAAAAAAGGTGATCAAATTGAAAAAGAAGGATGTAACAAAAACTATTTTAATTACAAGTATCATAGGAGTACTATTCCTAATTATTGGTCTAACCGACCGAAATTTTAATTACGCAAATAAAGTTTATCAAGTTTATTTAAACGGAAACAAACTGGGATTAATTAAAAATCAACAAGAGTTATATGCTTTAATAAACGAAGAACAAAAAGATATCAAAGAAGCCTATGAAGTAGAAACAGTCTATCCACCCAATGGTTTTGTCATTAAAGAATACCATACTTACAATGAAAAAATAACCAGTGCCAAAGATATCTATGAAAAAATCAAAGACGAAGACGATTTTACTATTCAAGGATATACCATTAAAATAAAATTCAATGAAGAAGAAAAAGACGATATTACAATTCATGTATTAAACAAAGAAATCTTTGAAGAAGCGATAAAAAGTGTAATCACTTCTTTCGTAAACGAAGACGACTACAAATCATACATCAATAATACCCAAGAAGCAATTGATACCGTGGGAACTTTAATTGAAAATATGTATTTTGAAGAAACAATCACCATCAAAGAGGCCCACATCAGTGTAAACAAAAAAATATTTACAAATGCGAATGAACTCACCCAATACTTACTTTTTGGTTCTTCCAAAGAGCAATCAAAATATACAGTAAATACAGGAGATACTATCGCCTCTATTTCGGAAAGTAACAAACTAAACCCTAAAGAATTTTTAGTAGCCAATCCAAAATTTAGAAATGAAAATAGTATCCTTGCCATCGGTGACCAAGTAAACATTGCCCTAATTGACCCCATACTTACCCTTGTAGAAAGTATTCACTCTGTTGAAGACCAAGAACAAGAATACGATAGTGAAACCCAATACGACGAAACAAGACCAGTATCTTTTAGTGAAGTGACACAAACAGGAATTACAGGAATTGATAGAATTACAACCAAAAAACAAATTATAAATGGCGAACAATCACAAAGTGTTGAAACATTAAATACAGTAACCATTCGTGAAAAACAAAATCAGATTACCACGAAAGGTGGTTCAAAACCAAAAGGAAACTATGTAGACAACGGAAAGAAATGGGGATGGCCAACCAATCGTCCATATGTAATTACCTCTGGCTTTGAATGGCGCTGGGGTTCTTTCCACAATGCACTAGATATCTCAGGTACAGGAATGGGGTCTCCGATTTATGCTTCATTGGAGGGAACAGTTACAGAAATCAATACGGTTTGTGCTAACGTGGGTTCTTATAGAAATACTTGTGGTAGAACCTATGGAAACTTTGTAATAATTAGTCATAAAGATAATTACTACACGATGTACGCCCATCTTCTACAAAACGTTGCTGTAAATGTAGGAGATAAAGTATCACGTGGTCAAGTCATTGGATATATGGGAAGCAGTGGTTCTTCTACTGGAGCCCATCTCCACTTTGGTGTTTCAAGAGGAGAACCAGATCATGGTACATGGCTAAACCCTTGGAGTATCTTTAGATAATGCGTGTTGTAGTTCTTGCAAGTGGTTCAGAAGGAAACTCTACCTATATAGAAACCGAAGAAATAAAACTCCTAATTGATATGGGTAGAAACGCCAAATACATAAAAGAACACTTAAATAGCATTGGTGTTGCCCCAGAAGAAATCAATTATATTTTAATTAGTCATACCCATAAAGACCACACCAGCGCCTTAAAAACATTTATAAACAAATACAAAACGACGATACTACTAAGTCAACCTATGTTTTATGACTTAGAAGAAATCAAAGAATATGAAAATATTATCATTTATGACGACGATATCTACTTAAAAGACTTAAAAATAACAACCATTAAATCGTCTCACGATGCCCCAGATGCTAGAAATTTTATTATTGAAAACAAAGGAAAATCAGTGGTCTATGTCACCGATACAGGTTACGTCAATCGCAAATACTTTAACCTTCTAAAAGACAAAGAAATCTATTTGTTTGAAAGTAATCATGATATCGAGATGCTTTTAAATGGTCCTTATCCCAAATGGTTAAAAACACGAGTTGTTGGAAGTTACGGACATTTATCCAACAAAGACTCTGCATTTTATCTAAGTAAATTGATTGGTCCACATACAAAAAAAATAATTTTAATGCATTTAAGTCATATCAACAACACAGAAGAAAAAGCCCTAACGATGCTAAAGGATACCTTAAAAGAATACGAAATTAATTTTCATAATATTGCTTGTGCCAAACGTTCCGAAATAACTGAGGTGGTATCATGATTAAAATCGTATGCTTAGGAAAAATAAAAGAAAACTACTTAAATGAATTAATTCATGACTATGCGAGTAGAATTAATCGTTACCACAAATTAGAAATCATAGAATTAAAAGACGAAGACA
>CAMUBM010000074.1 GCA_947087145.1 uncultured Mycoplasmatota bacterium | reverse complement strand
GGAAAAATAACAGTAAGCTCCAAATTTGGAGAAGGTTCCACATTTAGAATTTATTTGGAACAAGAAATCATTAGTATGGATATTCCAGAAAATACTGGAGAAGAAATTGAAATTGACTACTCTACCCATAATGGTAAGAGAATACTTATCGTCGATGACTCCAAAATCAATCTAAAAGTAGCCAACCAAATCTTAAAGCCTTATAACTTCAATGTGAAACTAGTTGAAAGCGGCTATGAAGCCTTAGAACTTATGGAAAGCCAAACATTCGATTTAATTTTAATGGATATTATGATGCCGAAAATGAACGGTGTAGAAACACTTAGAAGACTTAAAAAAATGGAAGGATTTGATATTCCAGTCGTTGCACTTACCGCCGATGCCATCGAAGGAACTGATGAAAAATACTTAAATGCTGGATTTGATGGATACTTATCCAAACCAATAGATCGTTACGAATTAGATAGAGCATTAAAAAAATTTTTAGGAGGAAACAAAAATGAATAATGTAGAACTATTAAAAGCGAACAACGTAGACGTTGCTGCTGCTTTAGAACTTTGGGGAGATATGGACTCTTATAATGAGAGTTTACATGAGTTCAAAGACACTTTGAACTCCAAACTAGCTAGTTTGGAAAATTACAAAAATGCATCCGATTGGAACAACTATGCAATTCTTGTCCACAGCATGAAAAGTGAAGCAAAATACCTAGGATTTATGAAAGATGCTGAAATATTCTTAGACCACGAATTAAAAGGAAAAGAAGGAAATGGCGAATATATCAATAACAACTTTAATACTGTCTGTGCTACTGTAAGAAAAATTGTTACTTTATTAAATACCTATTTTGGAGAGTCTTCAAGTACAAAAAAAAATCTTTTAATTGCTGATGACTCCAACATTATCTTAAATTTCTTAGAAAAAAATATGAGTACAGACTTTAATATTCTACGTGCTACAAATGGCAACGATACATTATCGTTACTTGCAAATAACGAAATCTATGCCATCTTACTCGATTTAAATATGCCAGGACTGGATGGATTTGCCGTTTTAAACTATTTAAAAGAACATGATTTAATCGAAAAAATTCCTGTTGTCATTATCACCGGCGACGACACCGAAGAAACTATAAAAAAAGCATTTACTTACCCTATCTTAGATGTCTTAAACAAACCATTCAACGAAAAAAGTATCAATAGTATCTTAATTTCAATTAAAAACTTTTACGAAAAAGATACCATTTAAAAAGCGTAAAAAACGCTTTTTTTCATTTACTTTTTTATTTTATCCAAATAGACATCATAGTTATTTTTCAATTGACTTTCTATGGCTTCTAAAAAGGAATTTTTCTTACTTTCACCAAATCCCTTAAAAGAAAGACTTCCAATAATCGTATAAGGAACACCTGTCACTTTATCATTCATAGCATTTGCGAAAACACTTAATAATTCTGCATTCTCTTTGTCTTTCCAAGTTTCAAACATATACAGATTATAATATTTTCCATACTCTTCTTTGATGCTTTCTAAAAACTCCATTTCATGTTCACAATGAGGACATCCATCTCCCCAAAAGAAATAAATATTTACTTTCCCGTCTTCTTTTTCTATATTGTCTAAATTTATTTCTTGAACTACATTCTCCTCTTTCTTTATATCTGGCAGAGATGAAGAATTGTCTCTGTAAGGAACCATTTCTTTTAACTCTACATACTTTGTAAACCACTCTTTAAATTTTTCCTTGGAAGTATAATAAGATACATCACTATCCTTATCTGCTTCTAAAAAGTCCACAATTTTCCCTTCATGATAAATAATAAATGAAGGATAATATTTTATTTTTTCTCCTAAGGCTGTATCTTTAATCTTTGAAAAAGCAATTTTTTGAATACTCAATTGATTTTCTTCTAAAAAGGCTGTCAAAACATTTTCAAAATCTGCAGAAGTAATACACATCGGCTGGTAAACAAACACGGCGAATGATTCCTTTTTCTCTACCAATGTATTCAAGTTTTCTATCTCTATTTCATGCATACCACTTATCCCATAATAGTTATCTTCCAAATAAAAAGGCTTTTCACTACGAAATACAAGAAATAAAACACCTCCTAAAATAAGGATAAGAAGAAAAACAAGCCCAATCATTATTTTCTTTTTCATAAATGTATCTCCGTTAGTTCATCAAAATCAATATTGTGATAATTTACTTTCCAAAAATCATATTTTGTCTTAGAACCATGTTTATTGACAGTACTAATTCTCCGGTTTCCCTCATAATTCCAATACCCACCGACATTGTATATCTTTTCTTTTTCCCATCCTAAAGCCACCAACATTTGTTTTGTAAAATTGGCATAACCTCCTGCTCCACACATTAAGAAAATATATTTATCCTTTGGAAAAAGATACTCTAAAATCTCCATAGACTCTTTATAATTGGCAACATAATTCCCCTCTTTATCTAAAGAAAATAAAGTTTTCCCTGTATACAAACCGGATACGTTTTCACTGGCTTTCTGTTCAATATACTCACTTGGAAACTCCGTAAGATACGCATAAGGTACAACTTCAAATCCCTCAACAAAACCAGTTAGTTCCCTCTCTCCTCCTTTATTTTCCCAAGTAGCACTATCTAAAAGCATTCGTACATCACGGTATACAGTATCACTTCTTCCTAAATAATTATCAATTGTTTTCTCATTGATATTTTTATCAATATCATAAACCCCTCTTAGTCCTTCTGACTTTTCTTGTTTAGGTAAAGGTTCTTCTTTACTATTGGTATTTCCAAAACAAAAATAACTTCCTACCCCACCAATTGCAACACTTGCAACTACCACAAGTATCCAAACCAAATTTTTTTTCATACACACTCTCTCTTTCTTCCTTCATTTTAAAAAACAAAAGAAAAAAATCCAATAACGAAAACGTTGAAAAAACTCAACATTTAGTTGAGCGGAGAATTAGTATTGCAACTTTCTAATTTTAAAGGAATTTTATAAGTAACTATCCTATCTTGAAAGTCAGTAGCATTGATAGAGAGATACAAACTATTTTCTTTATATTCTTTACAACTTTTCTCATAATTATCTATGGATAAAGTCACATCCTGTAAAAATTCTTCTAATTTTATTTTTTCATGATGCGATTGAAAAGAACTAATTTTTGTATCTGTATTATCATAAGACTCATACAAAATACATTCTATTTGCTTATACTCTTCTGTATCGTTTCCTCCGCAATACTGAATATTCGTAATATAAATAGCAGATTTCTTTTCATTATAAGAAATCGTACCAGAAATGTTAAAATTTTCACATTCTGTCATTAAAGTTTTAAATTGAAAATCATTTTGTTTTTTAGAAGCAACAAAAATAGTTATACATAAAAAAATAAAAATGACAAGGAAAAAACATAGGAAGAAGTATCTTTTTTTCTTCTTCTCTTTTCTATACTCTCCATTTAAAAGTTCTTCTAAACTGATAGCAAAATCTTCACAAATTTGTTTCATAAGGGTTGTATCGGGCATATTCAATGCATTTTCCCATTTACTCACCGCCTGATAAGTAACATGATATTTCTCTGCAAACTGTTTTTGCGTTAGATTATGTTTTTTTCTTATCTCTTTAATAAATTTAGCAACTTTTTCCTGCTCCATAGTTTCAACTCCATCAAAAATTTTACTATACCATTATACCACACATCACAAACAAGACCTGTTCTATAAACTATTAGTATCTATCTTTATAGGCTTAACAACTATTTTCTTCACAAACGACTTCTTACCCTCAGTATATAAATCTCTATTCGGCTTGTATCTATTGTATAATTCTAATTTTAACTTTTCATACTTTTTAGATAAATCTATATGGTCATCTCAAAAATATAACTCTTCGCAATCCCCCATACTTCTTAATATGAATACATTATTGGCATAACCATTGATTGTATCCTTTATTAAAAATAGCCATTTAATAATACTTCATTTACAATATCTTTATTATCAATTTCAGTTAAAATAGCAAATAATAGACTTTGTCTTTATACGCAATATAGAACTACTCCCTATAGAACTGACTCTTGTAATAGAATGAAATAACAAAGATTTTTGGCGGTTTCTTTTGGTAAATCTTTAATTTTTCTTCTATTTTCCAAATTTATAATATAATTATCTTCAAAATACTTACTATGCAAATGACTAGTATAACAATTTTTTAGCAAGAATTATTAATTTTTTATTGCTACTTACTTTCTAATATGCTATGATTATATTGTTTATGGCGCTGTAGCTCAGTTGGCTAGAGCAACCGGTTCATACCCGGTAGGTCGAGAGTTCGAATCTCCCCGGCGCTACCAGATTGATAGGAAACTCGAACTTCGAGTAATAATAGAAAAGCGACTTGTCAAAAAGTCGTTTTTATGTTATTATGAATATGTCAAGGAAACTTGAATAAAATAAAAAAGGGAACATTCAGTTTCGCTAAGTTGAGTGTCTACCCAATTTAAATTAGTTAGGCACTTATTCTAAGAATGAGTGTCATTTTTTTATTGCTAACACCAATAAGGTAGAGAGTAATAAAATGATAGCAATGAGCTTTAAAAACTTTATTATGAAAGTTTTAGTTTTCATTTTATCAAACCTCCTCTCTATAAGAGATTTGGTAGACACTCAACAACTGATATTCCCTA
>CAMUBM010000073.1 GCA_947087145.1 uncultured Mycoplasmatota bacterium | reverse complement strand
CCCAACTTTTATATAATTATACTTAGTAAAAAATAGGAGCATACATATGAGAAAAATAATAGCGAGTATGGATATAGGGACCAATTCTATTAAACTAATTGTTGCGGAAATCATAAGAAACAAAACCAATATATTAGCTGTTGCAGAAGCAGATACCAAAGGGATAAAAAAAGGTTTAGTAGTAAATAAAGAAGTTTTAGCTCCTGTTATAAAAACAGCATTTAAAAAAGCAGAAGATATGCTAGGTTTGAAAATAAAAAAAGTAGCGATTGCTATACCTAGTTTTCACACCGAATTTTTAGTAAGTGAAGGAAGTACCACCATTACCAATGAAGAAAAAGTCATTCATGGCATAGATATCGTAAGAGCCATGCAAGCTTCTATTTATAATCGTATCCCCAAAGAATTTGAAATTGTGGGGATTGTTCCTACCCATTTTAAAATCAATGACGAGAGTGTTATAACGAACCCATTAAATTGTCCTGCAAGTAAATTAACAGTAAAAACAATAGTGACTTTAGTTCCAAGAGATATTGTTATTCCTTTTGTCGACGTTTTAGAAAAAATGGGAATCGAAGTTATTGATACTTCCTTAACTTCTGTGGGAGACTTTTATAGCCTTAAAAATGACAAAATGCTAGAACAAACGGGGGCCATAATAAACATTGGAGATGCAACAACTACCATTTCTATATTCACAAAAGGAGTACTTACGAATGCAGAAATCGTAGAAATGGGTGGACAAAATATCGATAATGATATATCATTTATATATAAGGTAACGAAAAATGATGCAAGGAGTTTGAAAGAAGATTTGGGACTTGCCCACAAGCGAATGGCATCAGCATCAGTAGTTTCTTTTGTTACCAATAAGTTAGGTGAAAACATAGGAGTCAACCAATACGAACTGAGTGAAATCATTATGAGTAGGCTAGAAGAAATACTAAATATATGCAAAAGAGAAATTAATCACTTAACAAAAAAAGAAATTCATTATATAATACTAACGGGTGGCGTAAGCGAAATGCCTGATTTTGAACTCACTTTAGAAAGTGTCTTTGGTAAATTTGCAAAACTTGCCAAAATGCGAGAAATAGGAGTTCGAAACAATAAGTATTCTGCTTGTCTAGGACTGATAAAAAACTACGACAACAAATTAAAATTAAGAGAAAAAGAATTTTCTATATTCACCTTTGATGAACAAGAAGAACTAAGTGGAAAACATAAAAAAATCAATATATCTGATAATTCTATACTTGGAAAATTATTTGGATATTTTTTCGATAATTAAGGAGAGTGTGTTATGGACGGAATAAGTAACGGATTAAAAATCAATCCAATCGCTAAAATTAAAGTGTTTGGTGCAGGTGGTGGTGGCTGTAACGCAGTAAATAGAATGATTGAAGAAGGAGTACAAGGTGTCGAGTTCTATGTGGTAAACACTGATAAACAAGTACTAGATGCTTCCAAAGCTCCTCATAAAATTCAAATTGGAGAAAGTATCACTGGTGGACGTGGAGCAGGTTCTAACCCTGAAGTAGGGAGGGAAGCAGCCCTTGAAAACAAAGCCGATATAGAAGAAGCGATTCGTGGTGCAGATATGGTCTTTATTGCTTGTGGCTTAGGTGGAGGAACTGGAACAGGTGCTGCTCCAGTGATTGCAGAAATAGCCCAAGATTTAGGAGCTTTAACAGTAGGAATCGTTACAAAACCATTCCGCTTTGAAGGAAAAAGAAGAATGGAACATGCTTTAGTTGGTTTAGAAGAACTAAAAAAACACGTGGATACTTTAATCATTATTCCAAATGATCGTTTAAGAGATATCATTGATAAAACAACTAGTTTCCAAGATGCTTTTAAAGAAGTAGACAACGTACTTCATAGAGGGGTACAATCCATATCAGATCTTATTGCTGTAACAGGTATCATTAACCTAGATTTTGCCGATGTAAAAACCGTTATGGAAAAATCAGGAACCGCTTTAATTGGAATTGGTATGGGAGTAGGAGAAAATCGTGCCGTAGAAGCAGCAGAGCAAGCTGTATCAAGTGCTCTTTTAGAAACGACCATTGAAGGAGCCACGGATGCCATTATCAATATTACAGGTGGGGACTCATTAACACTATTTGAAATTGAAGATGCTGTAGAAACAGTTCGTTCAGCAGCCAATAACGATATCAATATTATCTTTGGTGCCATTCCCAATTCTAATCTAACCGATGAAGTAATTGTCACCGTGATTGCAACAGGTTTTGATGGAAAAAATAGTGGAAGTGGCAGAGAAGAGACCGTTCCAAAATACGAAGAAAGCAAATCCAAAAGAAGAAGATACGAGGAAGAATTAGATACCGAATACGATATTCCTCCTTTCTTAAGAAATCACAACGGATTTTAAAAATGAAAACCAAAAACGACAGAATTCTCTGTTGTTTTTTTATATACTTTGTTTAGGTGATACTATGAAAGTCTACGTAGATTTAGTTTTTCTATTAAATTTATACTTAGACTTTCTTTTACTTATGACTACTTCTCTTGTTTTAAAACGAAATGCTTCTCTAAAAAAACTAATTTTGGCTTCTTTACTAGGAAGTCTATCCATTCTTTTTTTGTTTTGGAATATAAACTCTTTACTATTATTTTTCTTTAAAATAGGAATAGCCATATTTATGATGCTCGTGGCTTTCGGATACAAAGACTTAAAATACTTTTTAAACAACCTCGGTTATTTTTACATGATTAGTGTGATTTTAGGTGGTTTTCTTTATTACCTGAATATTGAGTTTTCCTATACTCATGTTGGACTTATTTTCATAAACAAAGGGTTAAATATCAATGCTTTGGTTTTATTCATAATTTCTCCCTTTATTTTATATATTTATTATAGACAAGCAAAAAAAATGAAAACAACTTACAATTTAACCTACGAGGTCCTTGTCTTGTTAAAAAATGGCAAAAAATATACAATGCACGGATTTTTGGATACAGGAAATAAACTGGTTGATCCCATAACAAGTAAACCCATCATTTTACTAGAAAAAGGAGTCATCAAAGAAGAAAATATAAATTTCTATTATGTCCCTTTTCAAAGTCTTAATAATAACAATCTCTTAAAATGTTTGAAACCTGAATACATAGAAATCAATCACAAAAAATACAAAAATTATCTTCTCGGAATAAGTGACAAAAAATTTCATTTGGATGGAGTAGAATGTGTATTAAATAATAAATTAATGGAGGATTTAACATGAATGCAATTAAAAAAATATTGTTGTGGTTAAAACAGAAGTATTCTCAAGTTTTCTTTGTCGGAAGTTCCGATAAATTACCGCCACCCCTAAGTAAAGAGGAAGAACTTGCTTTATTAATTCGCTTAAAAGAAGGGGATGAAAGTGCAAGAGATTCTCTAATTGAACACAATTTAAGACTTGTTGTTTTCTTAGCTAAAAAGTATGAAAGTGCCGGATATGACATTGAAGATTTAGTAAGTATTGGTTCTATCGGTTTAATCAAAGGAATTAATACCTACAAAATAGATAAAAACATTAAACTAGCCACCTATGCATCTCGTTGTATTGCAAACGAAATCTTAATGTTTCTAAGAAAAAACAAACGAAGAAAAACAGAGATTTCCTTTGAAGATGCTCTTAATTATGACTCAGAAGGGAATGAATTACACTTAGAAGATGTCTTAGGAACCGAAGAAGATATTGTGATTAAAGAATTTGAAAACTCCATGGACAAACGCATGCTTGCTCAAGAACTCAATAAGTTAGATAAAAGGGATAAACAAATTATGATACTTCGTTATGGTTTAAACAACACAGAAGAATATACCCAAAAAGAAGTAGCAGAAATGTTAGGTATTAGTCAGTCTTACATTTCAAGAATCGAAAAGAAAGTGATTAAAAATTTAAAAAATTTGTTAAAAACTTAGAATATAAAAGATTGTTCAATTTTATAAAATAACAAATTCTTGAATAAAAAAACTCTTTTTATAGCAAAACAACTATGAAAGGAGTTTTTATTTATGAGCAAATACAAAGTAGACATTACAGGCATAAATACAAACGATATCAAAGTATTAAAAGCAAAAGAAACCAAAGAATTATTTGAACGTTACCAAAGTGGGGATGAAAGTGCCAAAGACGAATTAGTAAGTGGGAATTTGAAATTAGTACTCAGTGTCTTAAAACGCTTCAACAAGGAAAAGTACAACATGGACGATTTATTCCAAGTCGGAGTGATTGGACTCATAAAAGCCATTGATAATTTTGATTTATCCTACAATTTAAAACTATCTACCTATGCTTGTCCTTTAATTATTGGAGAGATTAAAAGATACATTCGAGACAACACGTCTATTCGAGTAAGTAGAAGTATTAAGGATCTTGCTTATTCCATCATAAAGTTTAAAGAAGACTATTTAAAAAGCCATGGCACCGAACCAACCAATGCCGAAATTGCCAAAAACTTAAGCATTGAAGAATACCAAATTAATTTTGCTCTGGATAGTTTAAAAGAACCAATGAGTATCTTCGAACCTATTTATAATGATGGAGGAGATACCATTTATTTACTAGATCAAATTGCTGACAAAAAAGACATGAGGGAGGACAAAGATTTAATGATTTCTTTAAGACGAGCCATAAACAAAATCAAAGAACGAGAAAGAAATGTTTTATTAGAAAGATTTATTATTGG
>CAMUBM010000072.1 GCA_947087145.1 uncultured Mycoplasmatota bacterium | reverse complement strand
GTTCCTCCACTACATTCTACTTCTGCTTTATAAAGTCCTCTATTGGGGATATTTGTACTTTTTTCTCCATCTACGACGACACTTAGCATTTTAATGTCATAACCAAAATCTGGTATTTGTCCTTTTAAAGTATCAAATGTTTTTTTCTCCTCATACAAGGCATAACTTCTTATTAAGACTATACTTCCTATTAATAGTAGTATTCCTACAATAGAACCTACTACTATCTTCTTTTGTTTTTTGCTTTTTTTAAATTTTTCTAATTTTTCTTGATTTTTCATAAACGATTCCTTTCATTAAAAATCTAGTAGTTCATAGTCAAAAGGTGTATTTCAATTAATTTAATTAACACTACTATATTATTCTTATGGTAATTATAAAATAAAACGCATAAAATAGCAACTAGCAAAATTATTTTATAAAAACGACTAATAAATTATTAACAAAAAAATCCTAAAAAAAATGTCAAAAAAAAGAAAAATTCCTAAAAACTCTTCTTATTTTTCTAAAAATGCAATTGCTTCTTTTAAAGACCCCACCGCTACAAGTTCCAAATCCAAATGATTTTTTTCCTTTACTTCTAAAGCCTCTTCATAATTTTCTTTTGGACACAAAAAGATATCTGCTTTTGCCTTTTCTGCTCCCAAAAGTTTATACTTTACACCACCGATTTCTCCTACGTTTCCAAGTACATCAATCGTTCCCGTTCCTACAATTTTTCGTCCTCTTGTTATATCATCACTCACTAAAGCATTATAAACGGATAATGCTGTCATAAGTCCTCCACTACTCCCCGACTCACTTGCTTTTGTTTCAATTGTAACTTCAGGATGTTCTTCATAAACAAATTTATTGATAATGGAAATACCTATCTTTTGTACTCCATCAATTTCATAAATTTTAGCATGGCAAGTTTTTTCTTTATCTCCTCTTTGTACTAAAAATGATACCTCATCTTCTTTGTCTAAAGAATTAATATAATTTTGTAATTCTTCCAAAGTAGAAAAAGACTTTCCATTCACATTTAAAATGACATCTCCTACTTTTAAATCGGAATCAGCTTCATCAGTAATGTATGTAATCACATGATTTATTTTTTCTATTTTTATTTCTTTATTCGCTTCCTGATAAGCACTAATAATTGCATTATCTAAGCCTTCTTCTAAATACAAGCGATCTCTTTCTATCGTATCATCTACACTTTCATTTTCTAGAGTAATGGAAGAAGAAGATACCAAATCCCAATTGGGAACAATAAAAGACAAAAGAACAAAGGGAATATTTCCTTTCATCATAGAAACATATGCCATCGATAGAGAGCCACTAGATTCATGTTTTTCTTCCATCACAATACGATCTTGTACATCAATGGTTCCTCCAGGACGATAAATAACAAAAGGAAGTTCATAGAAAAAGAAAACAAACAAAAAAATAATGGATAAAAGAAACTTATAATTTTCTTTAATGGTTTTTTTTAACTTTTCATATACTTTAGTAAACATGGTATCACCAAAATAATTATAGCAAAGAAGCGTGCAAATATGAAAAAGTTTTTCAAAAATAACCTCTATATTGTCTTAACACTTCTATTTTTATTCTTATTATTTAAGAACAATCGTATTTTTAAAACTTGCATTTTAAATGGTAGTATTCTTTTTTTTGAGTCTGTGTTCCCTTCTCTTTTTCCTATGTTTATCATAAATGACATTTTAATTAATTATAATTTTTTTTCTCTTTTTGATAAGTTGTTGGGGAGACCTTTAAAAAAAATATTTCATACATCTTCCGCTGCTAACTATTGTTTTATTATGTCTTTGTTTTCTGGTACACCCACCAATGGTTATATTGTCACCAACCTTGTAAAAGAAAAAAAACTAAACATACAGGATGCTAGCCTTATTCTTTCTTATGCCTTTTTTCTAAATCCTCTTTTCTTATACAATATGTTAAATAGTATATTCCCTAATACAAATACACCTTTAAAAATAATAAGTATTCATTATGGTATAAATTTTTTAATTGCTTTATTCTGTCGAAAACACAACTACACAGAAGAAACTCTAGAAAAAGAGAAAACGCCTCTTCCTTTCACTAAAATTTTAAAAGAAAGTATAGAACGTTCCTTTTCTACTCTTCTAATGATTTTAGGGACTATCATTTTTTATTTTATGATCTGTGAAGGCATCCATATTTTTGTAAAATCTCCTCTTTTAGATTGCATTACCAATGGTCTTTTAGAGGCAACTGGAGGCTTATCCAAACTAATTACTTTGCAAAGTAACTACAAACTAAAAGAGATACTTGCAAGCCTCTTCATTTCTTTCGGAGGGTTAAGTATCCACACCCAAATCAAATCTATAACGACAGAAGAAAATATTTCTTATAAACATCTTTTAAAAGGTCGCTTAGTTTCAACTTGTCTTTCCACATTGCTCACCTGCATAATTCCCTAAGTAGTATCTATCTGGAAAAGCACTCGACGAGATGTCTTTTAATTCTCCAATATAAAAGAATTCTAAATCATCTATGTAATTTTCTTGTAGAGAAGAAACAACAACAGGGATAGTAAACTTCATATAAAAGAATTCTCCTTGAGATACTAAAGCAGGATTAGACAAACTAGTCGTATAAGAAACACAATTTGTTTTGTATTTTGTAGAAGAATTTTCTTTTTCTAGCCACCATTTCTCTGTTCCATTGGCATTTCGATAACTTAAATATTGCTCATTACTATTACTATCTGTACTAACACGAAGAGTTCCATTCGTTCCATCCCCATAAGAAAAATCTATAACCAATTGATCAGAACCAAGAGAAGTATTTTGATCTGTAAGTCCAATCAATTTTCTTTCTAGAAAATCTTGTTGAATGGTTTTAATAATAATGGCTCTCGTTTGTTGATTTGCTCGATCAAAATCAGAATGATTATCACTATAACGAACATCCACGAGCAACCGAAACAAAAACAAAATAACAATAGAAATCAAAGCTATACTGATAATGAGTTCAATTAAAGTAATACCACGATTATTTTTTAGTTTCATTAGAATTCCCCCAAACTAAGTGTCGTATAGTAGAACTGACATTTCTCACCAGTACAATACGAGCCATCTTTATTCTCAGAGAATTCAACTACCACACGATAACCTTCCCCTTCTCCACCAATCGTTTTTAAATATTCTGCTGCAGGTTCTCTTACTTGTACCAATGCCTCGCACTTTCCACTTGCATTTTTACATTCCTGTAAAAAACGTAAATCTTTATATGTCAAATACAAATGACTAATATGAAGTTGTTTCATCAAATCTTCTGTAAATCCTATATTATCCTCTTCATTTATAAAGATTTCAGAACTAGAATAATCAAAACCAGTGAGCATTGTATATTTTTTTTCAACTTCTCCATTAATAATATCTTCTTTTTCTCCCAAACGATTAGCAATAATATCCAATCGAAAATTCTTAAAAAATTTAGTTAAATAATACGTTCGATACATATACACAGAATCATTATATTTTATTCTTGTTTTTTCCTTCATAATCATAGAACTATAGGTAGCATACACCATCAAAAGAGAAATGGTTAATACCGCCACGACTACAATTGTTTCTACAAAGACAAACCCTTTTTTATTCTTCTTCATGGACGCCTCCCTATGATAAATATTATAGTAAAAAGGAAAGTTTTTGTAAAGTTGCATTTCCCGAGCAATTCTAATTTATTGAAATAGTTGTATGGATAAACCTTTGTTCCCTATTCAGAAAAAAGAAAGTATTAAAAAAGTTAAATTTAAAAGAGAAAATCTAATAAAATTAACTTTTTTACCTTTTTGGATAATTGCTTTAAAATTCTAGAATTTTGTCAATTAATAATATAATTATATTAGAAAGAGATTTCTTTGTATTACCAAGTCGTATCAAATCCTGTATTATCAACATGGTCTTGTGAACCAAATACATAATTAATCATAGTTCGTGATTGGTCTTGAATGCCTCCAGGAAGAGTGGCTGTAACTCTAAGAGTTTGCCCTTTTTTACCAGAAAATATCCAACTTCTTATTCCTTCCCAAGTAGTTCCATCAGTTTTAAACTGAAAAGCACGACTCATCTTAACTCCATCCAAATATACATTGGTTATCCATGTATTAGGATTTAATGCTTCACCTTCACGGCTAGCAGCTAACATTACTGTTATTGCAGTATTATCAGGCAAAACATAAGACCAATCCCAAGTTTGCGCTTCTGGAGTTACAACACTCCAAATATCCCAATGAATAAGATTAGGGACATGATGACGAGCTTCATGTGTTCCCGTAATCTTACTTCCATTTACATACGCTGTCTTTCCACTTAGAATGTCTGAAGCTCTAGCATTGGCATCACTTGTATAGGTTCCATTCACTCCAAATAGATTGACTCCACTCTTTATATTTCCTGCTTTTAAGTCTGTATCTCCTACTATGGTTTGAGTTCCACTTAAGTATTGTCCTGAGGTTATTGTTTGGTTAGTTGTTCCTGGGGTATATGTTGTTGCTCCTTTACTTGGTATGGTTCCTGTTACGAGTTCTCCTTTGGAATAGCCTGAGACTCCTGCTAGCATTTGGTTTGCCTCTACACTTCCTCCTGTTTTGTATTTCTTTAGTTCATTATAAAGAGTATCTAAACTATCTGTTAAGTTCTCTGTTGTTCCATTGTTATCATATGTGACATCATTACTTGTTA
>CAMUBM010000071.1 GCA_947087145.1 uncultured Mycoplasmatota bacterium | reverse complement strand
TAGTAGCCTTCGATTGGCTGGGTCCATCGTTGTCTCATAAAGTTCATTGGCATTCATTTCACCAAGCCCTTTAAAACGTTGAATTTTAAAATTACCTTTCAAAGTCTTTCTTCGTTCTGCGAGTTCCTCATCATCGGCGATATATTCTTTTCCTTTATTTCCTACTTCTATTGAGTAAAGAGGAGGTGTTGCTATATAAAGCATTCCCTCTTCAATTAAAGGCCGCATGAACCGGTAAAAGAAAGTAATAAGAAGAATTTGAATATGTGAACCATCGACATCGGCATCGGTCATGATAATGACTTTTCCGTAATTCGAGTCTTTCGGGTCAAAATCAGCCCCAAGTCCTGCTCCAATCGCATATTCGATTTGTTTAAGTTCCGCATTGGCTTCAATATCATGCGTACTTGCTTTCTCACAATTTAAAACTTTACCACGTAAAGGAAGAATTGCTTGTGTTTCTCGATTACGGAAAGACTTTGCAGAACCTCCTGCACTATCTCCTTCGACCAAAAATAATTCATTCTTTTTATAATCTCTTCCAGTTGCTTTTGCAAGTTTCTCACTTAACACCCGTTCTTTGGAATTCTTTCCTGTTCCCTTACGAACCGCTTCACGGGCTTTTCTTGCCGCCTCTCTAGCACTTTTACTTTTTAAAGCCTTATCCAAAATAGATAATGCCACTTCCTTATTTTCCTCCAAAAAGAATTTTAAATTTTCATACGTAATCGACTCTGTAACGCTTTTTGCTTCCGGTGTTCCCAGTTTTCCCTTTGTCTGACCTTCAAATTGTAATAACTTTTCAGGAATTTTAAGACTGATAACAGCACTAAGTCCTTCTCTAACGTCACTCCCCTCTAAATTTCCATCTTTTCCCTTAATCAAATTATTCGCTTTTGCATAATCATTGAAGGCTTTTGTAATTCCTGTTTTAAAACCAACTTCATGCGTTCCACCATCTCCAGTTTTAACATTATTTACAAAACTCAAAATGTTTTCATTATAAGATTCACTATATTGTAGAGCAATCGAAACTTCTATTTCACTTTTCACTCCATTAAAAGAAATAACTTTATGTAACGTTTTCTTTCCTTCATTAATGTATTCAACAAAACTCATTAAACCATTTTCATAATGAAATTCAGCAGATTTATTATCCTCTACATCTTCAATAACAACTTTTAAATTAGGTAGCAAAAAAGCACTTTCTTGCATCCGTTCCACAATCGTTGTATAAGAGAATGTTGCATTTTTAAACATTTCATAATCGGGTAAAAAAGTAACCGTTGTTCCTGTTTTTTTCGTTTCTCCAATTTTCTTTAAAGGACTTTCAACACGCCCACCATCACAAAACCTTATATTACTAATGACACCATCTGTATAAATTGTAACATCCATTTTTTTAGACAAGGCATTTACAACACTGGCACCTACACCATGTAAACCACCACTTACCTTATATCCATCGCTTTCAAATTTACCACCTGCATGTAAAACGGTATAAATAACCTCAGGCGTCGATTTTCCACTCTCATGCATACCGATAGGTACACCACGGCCATTGTCACTCACCGTAATACTTGCATCCGGATTTAAAGTGATTTTAATCGTATCTCCATACCCATTAATTACTTCATCAATCGCATTATCGACAATTTCCCAAACCAAATGATGAAGACCTCTTTTATCTGTAGATCCTATGTACATTCCTGGTCGTTTTCTTACAGCTTCTAATCCTTCTAATATTTTAATTGACGATGCATCATATTTTGTCATGTTATCACCTACTCTAAAAGTATAGCATAAAAAAAAGACGTTCGCAAAAAGTTGATGTCAATTGACACTTTTCAAACTTCTTTTTTATTTTACTTACTTTCTCATTCTTATTCTTTATTCTTTAACAAACGCATTCTACTCAATAGTTCAGGATCTTTTTTTATGTTGTCTGGAAAAAATTCATACTTTTTTATTAATTCTGCTTGCCATTCTACCAAACGTTCTTGCATCTTTCTTTTTTCTTTTTCCTCCAAAACCAATGCTTTTTCCATTTCATAAGACAACTTTTGAAGTTCCAAAAATTCACTTCCAAGAGAACCAGAATGCATTTTCTTATAAAATATATATAAGGTTAACAAATCAAAACCAATAATCCCTGAACAAAACAAAGGATGATTAGAAGCAAAATCTCCCATAATGGAAAAGAAATCTTTTTCTTCCTGTTCTTCTAAAATTACTAGGTCTTCTTGAGTTTTTGAAACAATGCCAAATCCGCTTAAATTTACAACAGCCAAACAAAGAAAACCAAAAAGGCCATATTTCAACTGTTGAAACCAAATTTTATGTTTTCTCTTCCTAATATTTTTTATTTTTAAGACAGTTGCTGATTTTTCATGGGCATTATTTTTTCTTTTTAACTTTTCATAAGAATGAAGTTTCTCCATGTACTCTACTTTTAAAGCCTTTGCTTTTTTTTCACCAAGAGAATACATAAATTCCTCATTAAATTCTTGAATTTCAAATGCTTCTTTCTCAATCTCTCTCTTCAAAATAGTTTCGAAAAAAAGAAAAATTGTATCCTCTTTCTTCACCAAAGAAAAAAGCATAATCGTGCCATCATAACAAACTTCCAATTGCATACATTCATAAAGTAAACTAGAAATATCTTCTACAATACTATTTTCTAAAAAAAGAACATCCTTTTTCTTCGTAATTTCTTGTAAAAGCATAATTAATTCAATTCCTGTACTTTGAATTTGTTCTTTACGTAAATGAAACATTCTATTTTTGAGCCTTTGATATTTATTATAAATTTTAGAATAAAAAGGATATATAGAAGAAAGAGAATTGTACAAAGTATTACATTCTAAAATAGAATTCTCATAAATAAAATCTTGTTCTTCTAAAGAATGCCGCTGCAAAACCAATTGCGTTTTTTCTTTTATAGAAAAAAATAGTTTCTGATACTCCTCTATATTACCACCCATAGCGCCTATTTCTTTTATTTTCTCTTCTAGCATTTTCATTTTTGTAGAATATTCCATCGATATTTTTTCCATAACTATCTCCTTTCTCAAACAAAAAAAGCTTGCATAATATACTATAAATAATTCCGTTTGTAAATCTTTTTGACAAAAAAAGTAGCTTTATAAGCTACCAATAAATTCCAATTTTCCAAAGTCCTTTAAGAAGGAATAGAAGTTGCATAAGCAACACTTGCAACAGCAGCCTCAAACGTCTGACCACTGATTTCCTTTGTAGCACTTGCATCAATCCAAATTCGTAAATCATAAGTAGCAGATTCACCCTCAGTAGTATCTGTTTTTCCTTTTAAAGTTCCTGAACCTAAGACATAAGAAGTTAATATATCCCTTTCCGTAATAACTGTTCCATCAGCATCTTTAATATCATAATCAAAATGAGTTAAATCTGTGTTAACATCTACTCCACTAAGCAAACGAACAACATTGGTAGATCCACCTTCTTTTAAAAGAGAAACTTTTACTAAGTTATCAGCAAGTTTCGTTCCTACAGAAGGATTTAAAGTATTCAAATAAATAGAATATTCCGCATCAACTGTACAAGTATTTTTTATCGTAAAACGATAAGGGATAGTTTTAAGACCACTTGCATCTTCCATAGGATACGTATTATCTAAATTAATAGACTTTTTGTCCTCTACAAAAGAAAGTTCAAAACAACCAGAAGCAATCTGATTTACACTTTCTTGATAGTCAGTTGTTGTCCATAGAGCATAACTGCTCCCAACAAATAACGTTACTACCATTAAAACAGCAATGATAGCAAGCGGTATACGATAACGAAGTCTTAAATTACCCATTAAAATCACCCTAACTAGTATCTATACTCTATTATAGAATAAAAAAAAGATTTTGAAAAGGACTTAATTGCATTTTATGTATTTCTAAATCGCAATAATAAATCCAGTTCAAAAAAGAGATAAATTTTACCAAAAGACTATAAGACCAAAATATCTACAAGACTTAAAAAAAAATTCTCATATTTTATATCAATTCATCCTATACCATTTCTTCACTTTCTTATTATCTTACTTTAACCAATTAAGAATCTAGGTCGAACACCAGTGCTAGAATCGGATGCACTGCCACTGCTAGAAAAACCATAGTTACGGATACGCGCAAAGTGCGTCGAACTAGAAACATTCTTAAACCAATAACCAGATCTTCCTCCTGTTCCATTGGCATTTATAAACTCAGGTTTAAGTTGAAATATCGCATATTGCCTATTATCTATTCCTGTATCATGGCCACTACTTGAAAACACATTCATTCCATATACATTTGCCTCACTCATTAAATCGATTTGACTTTCATACCATGCTACATTATTAGATGAACCAATAAATCCTGTTCCTGCCATACTTTGTGCTGTTGCATTCACGGAATTGGTAAGCAAATTGTTATATGTTAACACATGATTTCCAAACGCTGGTTTTACATAAGTATTAAGTAAGCTTGGTAAAGTGATTTGTTTCATTTGACTATTATAATAGCCACCCTCAGTTGTATCAGTTGCATTCATAGCTGCTGTTATTAAATTACTCGCTGGTATAACTGTTGCATGATGTTGGATTGTTGAACCACTATTTGCTGCTCCTTCTTTATACCCACTATAGAGATAATTATCTATATCTGCTACTAACCAAGTGACATTATTAGCGTTGATATAATCTCCTACATAAATGTCATCAAATCTTCCACTACTTATCATTTCATAAAGACTTCCATCATTATGGTAGCTTG
>CAMUBM010000070.1 GCA_947087145.1 uncultured Mycoplasmatota bacterium | reverse complement strand
ATAGAAGATATTAATGAGACGATTGATTTGCATCGACCTTTTGTTGATGATGTACATCTTACTTGTCCAGAATGTGGCGGTGTGATGACTAGGTGCAAAGACGTAATTGATTGTTGGTTTGATTCAGGTTCGATGCCTTTTGCTCAATACCATTATCCGTTTGAGAATGAAGAACTTTTTGAAAGCCAATTTCCAGCTGATTTTATCTGTGAAGGAATTGATCAAACAAGAGGTTGGTTTTATACTTTGCTTATTATTTCAGTGTTTTTAAAAGGGGTTGCTCCTTTTAAAAATGTTTTGGTGAATGACTTAATTCAAGATGCTGACGGAAAGAAAATGAGTAAGTCTAAGGGAAATATTGTGGAACCTTTTACTACGATGAAAGAGTATGGCGCAGATGTCGTTCGTTTTTATCTTCCTTACGTGTCTCCAGTTTGGACTCCACTTCGCTTTGATATGAATGGTTTAAAAGAAGTGCATTCGAAGTTCTTTAATCCTCTTAAAAATACGTATACTTTCTTTCAAATGTATGCAAATACAGATGGTATTGACATAGATAATTGTGATGTTTTTTATGAAAATAGAGAAGAAATTGATAAATGGTTACTATCTAAATACAATAGATTATTAGAATATGTGACAGCTTCTTATGAAGAGTATGATTTGAATAAAGTAGTTCGAGCTGTTACGGAGTTTGTTTCGGAGGATTTATCTAACTGGTATATTCGTCGTAATCGTAAGCGATTTTGGTCTTCTGTTTTGGACGATTCTAAAAAAGCAGTTTATAAGACAACGTATGAAGTTTTAGAAGGATTGTGTCGCATGATGGCTCCAATTATTCCTTTTACAACGGAAGAAATTTATACAAAGTTAACGGGAAATGAGTCTGTGCATTTATGTGATTTTCCAAAAGTAGATACGAACCTTATTCATGAGGAGATTGAAGAACGTATGGACTTGATAAGAGATTTGATTAGCATTGGACGTATGGTACGGGAAGAGACAAAAATCAAGGTAAGACAGCCTTTAAGTGAAGCATTACTTGATGGAGGGAATAAGAACCTTATTGAAGATTTACTTCCTTTGATTGAAGAAGAGTTAAATGTAAAACAGGTAGTGTTTGTAGACGATTTAACAAAATATATGAATTTTACTTTGAAGCCTAATTTTAAAGTTGTTGGAAAGGTATTTGGACCAAAAGTAAAAGAATTCCAAACAAAATTGGAAATGTTAAGTGAAGAAGATATTGCAAAATTAAATAACGATGAAACTATAAAGATGGATTTAAGTGGAGAAGAGTATGAAATTACCAAAGAGTGTGTAGACATTCGTATAGAGTCCAAAGAAGGTTTCAATGTAGGAATGGAAAATAATCATTTTATTATTTTGAATACAGAACTTACGGAAGAGTTAGTTTTGGAAGGAATTGCTCGTGAATTTGTATCTAAAGTACAAAATATGCGTAAAGCAAATGATTATAATGTCGTCGATCGCATAAGTATTTCGGTTTCTGGAGATGAAGCATTTATGCAGTCTTTAGAATTATTTGCAGATTATATTAAAAAGGAAACACTTGCTATTCAAATTGAAGAGAAAAATGATTTAAAAGACTCTTATGATTTGAATGGACATGAGGTATTTATTGCCATAAAAAAAGTAACTGAGTAAATTCAGTTCTTTTTTTGTGAATTTTTTTCATTATTTCCCAATTTTCTTATTTGCGGCCTCTTTATTCTCTAATTTTGAAATTTTGCTTGACCAATTTCCAAAATTGGATAGAAAAAGAGAACGAATTTGTATTTTTGGTCATTTTACATTCCCTTTTTCCTTTGGTATATTGTACTTGCGAGGGACTGAAATTTGGTTTTGCCACGAATTTCTTTATGGGAGGAGTGGTCGTTTTGAAAAAAGATTTGCAAACTCTAAAATTAGAATTACTCGTTGTTGCATTTCTTACGATAATAGTTCTTTTGATTATCTTTAAATAAATCTTCAGGGGTTTTGACTTTCGGAAGGATTAAAAAAGCACCATTCCATTTTTTTGGAAGGTGTTTGCTAAAACGGCAAGCACTTAAAGTAAGTGTCTCGCTTAAATTAAGAATAACCTAATTTTTAGGTTCTGTAAAGTTTTTTTGTTAAAATGCATAACTTTTACTAAAGTGATGTGTTTATGGAAATGTATGATATAAAACCTACTATTTTTACTTATAAGCAGTTTTATGAAAAACTTTCTGCTATTCAAAATAATACGTTCAATCAGTTTTCTGTGATAAAACATAAGGAAATTGGAGAGTCTAGTTGTGGTTTTCCTTTAGAACATTATACCATTGGAAATGGAGACATACATATTTGTTATATGGCTGGAGCACATGGCAATGAGATTATTGGCGTTTCGTATATTCTGCATCTCATGAGAAATTTGGCTTTAGGTAGAGGAGAATTTGCAAGTTTTCGTCCTGATTTATTTACCATTCATTTTTTGCCTTGTCAAAATCCAGAAGGATATTTTACCACTACTTATGCCTTAGAAGCAGTGATGAAAGAACTGTCTTTGGAAGAAAGAACGAAATTTTGTTATGATTATTATGCTACTTATCGGGAAGAAAATGTAGAAATAGAAAAAATAAATCAAATTTTAAGGGAGTGTATTTTTAACCAAGAAGAGAATTATATGAAAGAAATAGTTCGATTGTTTTGGTCTTCTGTTTATAAAAAGTGTGTTGGTATAAAAGAAATTGTAGAATTTTTGAAAAATTATTCTCCAAAAGAAGTCGATGTAAGTAAAGTAGAAATATTTTGGAAAAAGAATTTTGGAAATCGAAAAATAAATACTTATCAAAAACGCTATCAAGAACCTTTTTGTAATTTAACAATCGATTGTATTCCAGAAGTGGATGAAAAGCATAGAATATTAAAAAAGAAATTACAGAAACTTTATGGTGCTAAAGAATTTCCGATGTGTACTCTTGCTAATTTTCTTGCCAATGCAGATGGTGTGAATTTAAATGATAATAACCCTTATTATTTTAAAATTATGAACGAACAAATTAAAAAGGAAGGAATTTTGTGTGCTAATCCCATGTACAATTATCCGAAAAGTAAATTAGGTCCGATTGGTACGACAAGTGTTTCGTGTAAACACTTCTCTTATGCTCCTGAAAATTTGGCTTTGTTAAATTTCTTAGACCAATTAGGAAATTCTTGCTATGCTTTTTTTAATTTACATGGAACGGGAGGGTATTTGTATGTCGAACCTTTTTATGAAGAAAAACAACAGCCTAGAGATTTTTCGTTTTATATTAATAATCGAATTGCTACAGAATATTTAAAAGGTATTGAGGAAACTTATGTAGAGAAAACTGGAAAAAGAGAAGAGTATTTTACTATGTCTTATCCTAGTAGAATTACAGGACTGGCAGATATGTTGCGTTCTAAATATTCAGGGCACTTTTTGGTAGAATTATCGAGATCTGGAGGTAATCCTATAGGACCTTTTATTGAACCGAATTATACACTGACTATGGAGGCAAATTTTAAGGCGTTTTGTAAGAGTTTAGATGTGGTTTTAGAACTTGTTCCTTTATATGAGAAGTCTTATTTAGTACAATATGATAAGAAAGGGAAGGTATTTTATGAAGTCCAATCGAGAAAACGTAACCTTAAAAAAGATTATTGCGAATAGTCAAGACCAAACTCTATCTTTGTATGAGAAGGATTGTTTGGTAAAAGTTTTTTCTGGTGTTTCTTTTGGAAAAAATGGTGTTAAAAAAGATAAAAAAGAAGGAGATGGCTGTACTCCTAAGGGAGTATTTCCTTTGAGTTTTGCTTTTGGAATGAAAAGGTTAGATATAGAATACCCTTATTATTTACTGAATGAACATATCTATTGGGTAAGTGATGTAAATTCTAAGCATTATAATGAATGGGTAGAGTTAACCTCTGAAAAGAAAAAGTTTGATTATTCTTATATGAAAACTTCTCCAGTTATTGCTTGGGAAGAAGCGGAACACTTAACGGATTATACGAAACAATATGAACTAGCCATCGTTATTACCTATAATTTAGAAAAAGAAAAGGGAAGCGGTAGTGCCATATTTTTACATGTACAAGATAAAGAGTATACCAGTGGATGTGTTGCAACAACAAAAGAAAATTTAGAGTTCATTTTACATTGGCTTGGAAAGGAACAAGGAGTTATTGAGATAAAATAAAAAAACAAGCAATTACTTGTTTTCTGTAGGTAATGAAACTTTTGTGACTAATTTTCTAGTGAGTTCTTCGTTATTTATTCGTTTGGTATGTTGTTGTAAATAATTCTTTAAATAAAGTAAAGAATTAAAATTATTGTTTAATTGTATTCTTTTTCTTAGAAAATCGTTGCTTAAATATCCATATACGCCGACGTCAATAGGAATTTTTTCAAGTTCTTGTAAATGAGATTTTAATTCTTGAATTTGATAAGGAGAAGGATAACTAGGCAAATAAATTCCATATAATCTATTTTGAATATTTTTTATTTCAACAGCAGTATTTGCTATCATGATGTTTCCGTTTTCAGCAATCATTTCTGCTTGTTTTGACCAATTCGTGTTTGGAATATTTTCGAAAATTACTGGTCCCATATCTGATGCATCTAAATTTCTTAAAATTTCTATATATTTTTCATGGTCATAAATATCCTCTATTCTTTTTACACCCAAGTTAAAACCTTTTGAATGTAAAAAATCAAATTCTTTCGATATTACATAAAAAACATAATCTTGCAATTTTTCTTGCATAATGTTTCCTCCTTGTTTCGTGCTCTCTATTATATCTTAGACTCAAAATAATAAAATCTTTTTTTGTACTAGATTACATTTA
>CAMUBM010000069.1 GCA_947087145.1 uncultured Mycoplasmatota bacterium | reverse complement strand
AAAAGTGATGCTCTTTATCAAATGAAATTTGTTGTTTATGTTAAGTATAATCGTATCTATGTTGCTTTTCCCGATGATGTAAAAACGACTTGCGGTAAATAGTATTTCATGATAGTATATCCTTTTAAAGAAAAGGGGGAGAATGTATGCCAACGGTATGTTTGATAGGAAAGCCAAATGTTGGAAAATCAACAATATTTAATCGTTTGATTAAAGAGGATAAATCGATTGTTTTAGATACTCCTGGGGTGACTCGAGACCGAATTTATGGGAATGTCACTTATGGAGAAAAATCATTTTTACTTATTGATACTGGAGGGTTAGAAGAGGGAAAAGACAATTGGAACAAAGATATTTTAATGCAAGCCACTCTTGCTATCGATGAAGCAGATGTTATAGTTTTTGTTGTGGATGGAAAAGAAGAAATCAGTAGCAGTGACTTGCGAATTCGAGATATGTTAATGAAAACAAGCAAAAAAGTTATTGTGGCTGTTAATAAAGTGGATAATGAAAAACGAAGGGAGTCGCTTTATCATTTTTATGAGTTAGGATTTTCTTGTGTTTTACCTATTAGTGCTTCTCACAATTTAGGCTTTTTAGAATTGTTAGAAGAAATTACAAGAGATTTTCCAAGTAGTGAACAAGCCGAAGATAATCGTTTAAAATTTTGTTTTATTGGACGACCAAATGTAGGGAAGAGCAGTTTAATTAATGCTTTACTGAATGAAGAGCGAGTGATTGTAAGTGATGTTGCAGGAACTACAAGAGATGCAACAGATACTCCTTTTTTCTATAATAAGGAAGAGTATGTAGTCATTGATACGGCGGGAATGCGTAAGAAGGGACGTATTTATGAAAATATTGAAAAATATAGTTTATTACGCAGTTTAAAGGCTATTGACAGAAGTCATGTTTGTGTTTTGGTCGTGAATGCAGAGGAAGGAATTCTTGAACATGATAAGCATATTTTGTCTTATGCTCTAGAGGCGGGCAAGGGGATTGTGGTTTGTGTCAATAAATGGGATTGTGTAGAAAATTCCGATCAGGCTATTAAAGATTGGAAAAAGAATTTAGCTTCTCATTTTATGTTCGCAAGTTTTGCTTCGTTTGTTTTTGTATCTGCTAAGACGAAGAAGCGTCTAGGGACTTTAATGCCTGCCATTTTAGAAGCATATCAAAATAATAAAAAGGAAATTAAAACAAGTGATTTGAATAATGTTATTGTGGATGCAGTCAGTATGCATGAGCCACCTTCTTATAAGGGAAGGCGTTTAAAAATTTATTTTGTAAGCCAAACGGATAAAGAACCTCCTAAGTTTGAGTTTAAAGTAAATGATAAGGGATTAGTTCATTTTAGTTATGCGAGGTATTTAGAAAATAAAATTAGAGAAAATTTCGATTTTACAGGAACACCTATTCTACTTAAATTTAAAAATAAAAAAGAAGACTAACTATGTATTATGTTGTCTTCTTTTTCATCAATTCTTTTCTTAGTGATTATTCTCGTTTCATCAGGGTTAAAAAATTCACGGATGTCTATTTTAAGCGATTTGGCTAATTTATCTAGAAAATCGATGGTTACATTGACTTCGCCACGTTCTACGCTTGCAAGATATTTATAACTTAGTCCAAATTTTTCGTAGAATTTCTCTTGTGATAATCCTGATTGAAAACGATAATATTTTAAATTGTTTCCAACTATTTTTTGTATAGTCATAACTGGTACTCCTTTACTACTTAAAATATAAGAATTCGTAAAGCATAAGTCCACCACATTATAACTATACAAAATTGACATTCCCTTAAATTTCGTGTATGATAGGTTTTATTTAGAGAGATTATGGTACAAAAAAATATGAATTATTTAAAAGAATTAAGAGAAAATAAGGGATTGAGTTATTTGGATATGGCAGAAATGTTAGGCATTAGTAAAGCCTATTATTGGCAAATTGAACATAAAAATCGAAGACTTTATTATGATATGGCTAAGAAAATTGCTGCGGTTTTTGATTTAAAACCAGATGCTATTTTTTATGAGGAGACAGAGGAAGAGAAAAAAGACAACTAAATTTACTTTTTTCATATATTACTATTAGGTGAGTAAGAGTGGAATTTAAAGACGATTTTTTTAAAAAGGTGGAAAAAAGAACAAAGGTGGATAAGGATACAATTATTGGTTTAGCCAAAAAACTTCAAGCGGGGAATATGAAAGATGAATCCACATTGCGAGAAGTGATTTCTACTTTGAGTGCTATGACTGGAAAATCGGTATCTAAGGAAAAAGAGGATAAGATTATAAATACGATTGTTAGTGATAAAGTACCTAATAATATTGATAAAATGTTTTAAAAAAACAGCTAATTTTTTCTATTAGTTGTTTTTCTTTCTGCCGACTAATTTGTCTAGAGAATACTTATATTGTTTAGAAAATTCTAAAGCATATGTCGTTGTGATTAGGCATTTTCCATTTTCATATTTATGAATGTTTGCTTGGCTTGTTTTTAAAATGTCTGCTAATTGTTCTTGCGTTAAATTCTTTTCTTTACGAAATGCTTTTAAGTTGCTAGCAATGATTTTTGGGTCTAACTGACTTTCAAAATCTGTATGTTCTAGTTCACAAGTTCCCACAAGTGAGTCTAAAGTCACATGGAAAATATTGGCAAATTCATTTAGTTTTCCAAGTGGTATAATATCTTTACCACTTTCCCAACCTGCATAGGTAGAACGTTTAACATTTAATCGTTTTGCAATTTCTTCTTGGGTTAAACCTTCAAACGTTCGGATTTCTTTTAGTTTTTGGAACATAGTATCACCTATTAGTAATTTTCTCTTAAAAAATTTTAAAATACGGAAATGTGTGGGTTATTGTAATAAAGTGTGTTATAATTTAAATACGATAATAGTCAATGAGGTAGAAATATGGGAAGTTGTTATACAAAATTAGTAGAACTTAGAAAAGAAAAAAATTATAGTTATGAGGATATGGCAAAAAAATTGGAGATTAGCAAGTGTTTTTATTGGCAAATTGAACATAAAAAAAGAAGATTATATTATGATATGGCCAAACGTATTGCTTCTATTTTTAATATGAAGCCTGACGATATTTTTTTTGAATAGGAGTATAAGTGTGTTATACTTTTTTTAGTTGGAGGCTAACTATATGAAAAAGGTATATTTGGTACATTGCTGGGGTGGGAAAATAGAGGATGGTTGGTATCCTTGGCTTTGCAAACATTTAAAAAATAACAACATAGAAGTACATGCTCTTGTGATGCCTAATACAGAAGAACCTGTGATAGAAAAATGGGTAAAAGCTCTTGAAGAAAATGTAGAAGTTTTGAATGAAGAAGTGTATTTTATTGGGCATAGTATCGGTTGCCAAACGATCATGCGGTATTTACAGAAGAAGAAAATAACACAAATTGGTGGGATTTTGTTTGTTGCTCCTTGGGTAGAACTTTCTTTAAAGGCTATAGAAACAGAAGAAGATTATAGAATTGCGGTCTCTTGGTTAAATGAACCTCTTTATTTTTCTAAGATGAGAAAATTTACTGAAAACATTTTTTGTATTTTTTCAGATAATGATTATTTTGTGCCTTTTTCGCAAAAGAAATTTTTTGAAAATAAGTTAAATGCAAATACATTTGTGTTGCATGAAAAAGGGCATATTAGTGCTGAGGATGAAATTTTTGAACTTCCAGAAATCTTAAATGTTTCTGGAAAATTATTAGGATTAGAATTTTTAGAGATTGTTGATAAAAATGGAAATTTTACTGGAGAAATTTTAGAAAGAGATATTGCTCATAATGAAAATTTGTTGCATAATGAGATATCTGTCTTTTTGGTAAATGATAAGAGCGAAGTTTTATTACAAAAGCGTAGTCCAAATAAAAAGTATAGTCCGAATAAATGGGGACTCTGTGCAGGGCATGTAGATGCCTATGAGTCATTAGAGTCTGCTGCTGTACGAGAAATATTTGAAGAAGTTGGTGTAAAAATAAAAGAAAGTGATTTGCATTTTTTAGGGCGTGTTTTATTTGAAAAGAATATGAATTCGCATTTTACTTATTTGTATTTTGTGAGAATAAATCTAAATTTCAAAGATTTTGTTATTCAAACTGAAGAATTATCTAAAGTACAATGGGTTCCTATTTTAGAAGTGCGTAAATGGGTAGATGAGGGTTTCACTTCTTTTGATACAAGTTATCTTCCTTATTTAGAAAATTTAAAAAAGAAAATAGAAAGTGAGTGATTGAAATATGAAAGAAAATTATTTTTTAATTCATGGGAGTTTCGGAAGTCCATTTGTAAATTGGTTTCCTTGGTTACGGGAAAAGTTAGAAAATGATGGGGAGGAAATTTATACGCCTGATTTTCCTACTGGAGTTGGTTTTCAAAATTATGAAAATTGGAAAAAGTTATTACGTGTTTATTTAGAAGCAGGTTTAATTCATGAAAATACAACGTTTGTGTGTCATTCGATTGCACCGGTGTTTGTTTGTAAGTTTTTAATAGAACACCAAGTAAAAGTGAAAAAGTTACTCTTTGTTTGTGGATTTAACAATTATTTTGGAATTAATGAGGAGTATGATACAGTGAATGGTACAATGTATACTGATGCTCTTCCTAAAATAAAAGAATATTGTAGTGAGATTATTTGTTTTTATACCGATAATGATCCTTATGTAAAAATGGATGCAGAGAGTGAGTTTGCTCGTATTGTTGCAACAAAGGAAATTGTTATTTCTGGTGGTGGGCATTTGAATAGGGAGTCTGGATATGATGCTTGTGAGTTTTTACTTCCTTATTTGAGATAGAGTTTTCTATCTTTTTTCTTGTTAAAAAATCAAAAGCAAGTATAATAGTTAGAAAAAGAGGGAA
>CAMUBM010000068.1 GCA_947087145.1 uncultured Mycoplasmatota bacterium | reverse complement strand
GTAGGAAAATTGAGGAGAGCTGTTCCTAGTACGAGAGGACCGGAATGGACATACCAATGGTGTATCTGTTGTAACGCCAGTTGCAGTGCAGAATAGCTATGTATGGACGGGATAACCGCTGAAAGCATCTAAGCGGGAAGCCTCCTCCAAGATGAATTTTCCCATTCTTCGTGAAGTAAGATCCGTTGTAGACTACAACGTTGATAGGCTAGAGGTGGAAGCGTAGTGATACGTTGAGCTGACTAGTACTAATAGATCGAGGATTTAACTTATTTATTTAATTATGAGTACATTATCTTGTTTTTAAAGGACAAAATCCTTTATAGGTGACGATAGCTCAGTGGATACACCTCTTCCCATCCCGAACAGAGAAGTTAAGCACTGATACGCCGACAATAGTGTAAGCGAAGATAGGAAGTTGCCTATTTTTTTTTGCTTTCATTTTTATTTACAAACAAATAGAGTTTCGTTATAATGAATATATCCTATATATAAGGCGGTAGTAGTATGAAATATGTAAAATATCGGGCAATCACTAAGCCATTTAACTTTTCTGGCACAATGATAAAGGAAGATTTCCCAGCCTACGTAAAACAATATGTTAGAGAAGAAGTTATTTTAAGTGCCTACAAAACTAAAAGAGATTATGGAATATTTACAGATAAAAAAATTGTTTTGTTTGATAATTACGCCCAAAGAAAACAAATATACACCATTCCCTACCAATCCATTTCCACATTATCTGTTATTTTCGACGAAAAAGAAGCATTTTTAGACTTATATTTAAATTCAGGATATCCAGTGAACTTACAATTTATTGGTATGACTGGGGAAGACAAATTAAGACTTCGTATTTTGTACACATGTATAAGCAAACTAGTAAATAATCAGACTCTAGTAAAAATGGATATAGATCGTTTATTAAACAATGACATTCATTTGTCAAATAAAAAATAGAAAGTAAGAAAGAAACTTTCTTTTTTCTTTTTCTTGTCCTATAATAAAGCAAACAAGGAGAGATTTTATGGCAAACATTACAGATTATTTAAAATGGCGTGGAGATTTATCCTTCAAAATATGTCCTTTTAACGAAGTAGATAACTTGATATTAGCAGAATTATCTTATATAGACATAGATAAAAAATTAAGTAGATTTCCCATGACAATAAAAGAAGCAATTACTGCCTATTTAAAGAAATACGATGAAAAACAAATTCAAAGTCAATTTGCTTTATCCAAAAATCCAATTCCTTTTTTTAAAGAACTACAAGCCTCTAAAAGATTTGGAAATCTCTTAATAACCAATTATGTTAATAAAATATCAAAAAAAGAAGAAAAGCAATTCTCTGCTATGGTGATTCACTTAAATTGGAATACAATTTATGTTGCTTTCAAAGGAACAGACAATACCCTAGTAGGATGGAAAGAAGATTTAAACATGAGTTTTCTCCCCAAAATTCCTGCCCAACAAGAAGCGGTAGATTATCTAAACAATATAGGGACATGGAAAACACACCATATTTTTTTAGGAGGCCATTCCAAAGGAGGAAACCTTGCCATCTATGCAGCAGTGAATTGCAAAAAAAAGTGGCAAAAAAGAATAAAAAAAATATACAACAACGATGGACCTGGGTTTCAGGAAGAATTTATTAATCAAGAAAACTACCAAAATATCCTCCCAAAAATAACAACGATTCTTCCCGAAACTTCTATTATTGGAATGCTTTTAACCCAAAAAGGGGAATACAAAGTAATTAAAAGCAATAGTATAGGAATTTGGCAACATGATGCTTTAACGTGGCAAGTAGAAAAAAAGGAGTTTCTTTCCCTAAAAGAAGTCGATGAAACAAGTAATAAAATCAAGAAAATGGTAACAGATTGGTTACAAGACGTAGACAAGAAAAAACGAGAAGTGTTTATCAATACCCTATTCACGATACTTGTAAACAACAAAATGAATACAGTAGAAGATATCTCCAAATTAAAACTTAGAAAAATTCCAGGACTTGTAAAAGAAATTACTAGATTAGACGAAGAAACCCGTAAAATCGTAGCAGAAGCTCTAAAAGAACTTATGCGAGAAGCGGGTAAAAACTTCGATCGAAAAACCATTTTACATAGCATTAAAGTAATCAACAAAAAAAATCTGTAATTCTTGTCAAGCAAGTAAGATAAAGATTGAATAGGACAAAATGTGTTTGCTATAATAAAGATAGGTGATTAGAATGAATTATAAATTTACTTCTCGAAGCGAACAAGATACATTAGAAATCGCTGAAAATATAGAAAGTGAAAAATTTCCCAATATGGTGATTTGCTTAGAAGGAGAACTAGGCAGTGGAAAAACAGTATTTGTAAAAGGATTTGCGAATGCTTTGGGTCTTGAAGAAACCATCACTTCTCCTACATTTAACTTAGTAAAAGAATATCCGAATGGTGAACTACCCTTGTACCATATGGATGTCTATCGTCTAGAAGGTACTTGTGAAAATGTTGGTTTTGACGAGTATTTTAGTAAAGGTGGCGTTTCTATTGTAGAATGGTCAGATTTAATCTGTGATTGTTTACCAGAAGAAAAACTAGTAATCAAATTTAAGGTCATCGACGAAAATACAAGAGTATTGGTCTTTGAACCCCATGGAAAACAATACGAAGATTTATGTGCAAATGTGTTATAATAGAGCTCGCAGTCCCCGAGTTTTTTTGTGCAATTTTGGAAAGGAGAAACATATGTATACACTATTTTTAGATACGCATGATAGTACCATACGCATAGTTTTATATAAAGAAGAACAACCCATAATTAAAAAGGAAATCGAAACAGAAAAGAACCAAAGTAGTAGAGTCATGCCGGTTTTAATACAAGTACTTGAAGAAGCAAAAATAGAAATAAAGAATATAAAAGAAATCATAGTTGTTAATGGACCTGGTTCTTTTACAGGAGTAAGAATAGGAGTAACCATTGCGAAAACTTTAGCCTTTACCCTAAATATTCCTATTAAAGTAATGTCAAGTCTACTTGTAAAAGCAGTGTCAATTTCTCACGAAAAAATAAATATAATAGAAAGAGAAAAAAATGGAGTATTTCTAGGGACATTCGATAAAAACAATCAATTGCTTGAAGAATACAAATATCTTAGTAATAAAGAATACGAAGCATGGGCATATAAAGAAGAAGCGATAGAAGATATTGCATTAGATTATGAAAAAATATACTATTTTGCTAAAAAAATAAAAAGTACCAATCCTCATGCTGTCAACCCCTTATATGTAAAAAAAATTGAGGTTCAAAAATGATTCGATATTTAAAAAATGAAGACTTTGAAACCATTTACAAACTTGGAAATGAAATTACACCCAATTTTAAAAAAACAATGAACTTATCAGAAATGATGGAAGACAATTACACAAAAGTATTTGTCTATGAAGAAGAAAAGGAAGTACAAGGCTTTCTAATGTATACAGAACTTCCAGATACCATAGATATTATAGATATCATTGTGGCAGAAGACTATCGCCGAAAAAACATCGCCAGTTGTCTATTAGATTATATGTTTACAGAAATGCCTACAAGTGTACAATTAATTACCTTGGAAGTAAGAGAAAGCAACCTTCCTGCTATAAAATTGTATGAAAAATTTGGTTTTGAAATAGTAAATACCCGCAAAAAGTATTATGGAGAAGAAAATGCTTATTTAATGGGAAGGAGATTAGAAAAATGAAAGATGTTTATATATTAGCGATAGAAACTTCTTGTGACGAAACCAGTATGGCAATTGTGAAAAATGGTCATGAAATTGATTCCTTTACAGTATTAACCCAAATGGATACGCATGCCCAGTTTGGAGGAGTGGTCCCCGAAATTGCTTCTCGTATGCACACGGAAAATATTACGATGGTTTTAGAAGAAACACTAAAAAAAGGTAGCAGAACCATGGAACAAATAGACGCTATAGCAGTTACCTATGCTCCAGGATTACTTGGAAGTTTACTTGTGGGAGTAGAATTTGCTAAAACACTTGCTCTTGTTTATAAAAAACCATTAATTGCTGTCCACCATACCATTGGCCACATTTATGCAAACAATATCAATAATGAATTAAAATTTCCCTTACTTGCGCTAGCTGTGAGTGGAGGACATACCGATTTAATAAAAATGGAACAAGATTACAAATTTGAAATTCTTGGAAGTACACTAGACGATGCCATTGGAGAATGTTTTGACAAAGTAGCACGCGTTTTAGATTTAAAATATCCAGGAGGTCCAAATGTAGAAAAGTTAGCCCTAGAAGGAAATCCTACTTATTCCATGCCTAAACCGGTGAACGACAATACCTATAACTTTAGTTTTAGCGGTTTAAAAAGTGCTGTGATTAATTTGGTGCATAACGAACGCCAAAGAGGAAATGAAATAAGAAAAAGTGATTTGGCTTGTAGTTTCCAAGTTTCTGCTATCGACGAACTAAAAAGAAAAGTAGAGTTGGCCCTACAAAATACAAAGATAAAATCATTAATTATTGCAGGGGGAGTAGCATCAAGTAGTTACTTACGGGAAGAAATTACGAAAGTTGCTCAAAAATACGACGTAGAAGTAAATGTTCCGGAAAAGAAATATTGTACAGACAACGCTGCTATGATTGGTGCAGCTGCTTATCCTTTGTACTTACAACAAAAGTTTGCAGGCTTTGATTTAAACGCTTTAAGCCAAACTCCATTTATAAATGAAGAATAAAAAACTAAAAATATTACTAAAATAAAAAATTGGCCTAGACAATTTCTAAAATTTGCTAAGCCAATTTTCTTTTTTCTCTAGAAAATTTGCCAAATTGGTGATTTGCAAGCATTTTTTACGTTTGGTAAAGTGTATCCAGCGAGGGACTGAAATTTGGTCTT
>CAMUBM010000067.1 GCA_947087145.1 uncultured Mycoplasmatota bacterium | reverse complement strand
AAATTTTTTGTAATTTTCTTCATCCCGATTTAAATCCTTTATCCAATAAGAATTTTGTTTTAAAAAACCATCCATTTTTTTATCTTCCAAAAGTTTTTGCTGTACAGATAGTTCCATTTAATCCTCAAATATCTTATTGATTGGACGAGGATTTACTACTTCTGTTGCTGCAGCAGCACTACTTCCTTTTCCAGTCAACTCTTGCACAATTCCTAAAGCTTTCTGCGCCGTTGTTATATGCTCTTGAATGGAATTTAAATCAATATTCTTAATCTTATCAGTAATACTTTTCAAACTATAATCGTTACTTGATGTAGTTTGTTTAGCAAAATAAGGTTGCCAAGCAGACTCCTCTTCCCCATAAATATCATAGATTTCATAAAACCTTTGCCAACTTGCCTCCCCATTTTGAATAAAACGTACAAGTTCAGGATGTTTCCTTGCAAATAGTTTAAAATCTTCTTTTGTAGCCATAAAAAATCACCTACTACAATATATGCAAGTAAGTGATTTTATTTATCTTTTTCTCTTATTTAAATACTTATCACGAGTCAAAATATATGTAAAACTTGGAAGAAACTCTCCATTCTCATCTTTATAAGTAGATACATCTTCTCCAAGTCTTTCAAATCCTAGTTTTTCCATAAGATTCCAAGAACTTTTATTTATTTCCGCAGCAGATGTTTTTATTTCTTCTATCTCTACTTCATAAAACATATACTTTAAAATTGCTTCTGCTGCTTCATAAGCATATCCTTTCCCTTGATAATCAGGAGCGATAAACCATCCTATATCTCTTATCTCTGGACAATTAGGAGAATAAGATTGAGGTTGAACAGTAATTTGACCAATCACAGGTCCATCTTTAATAAAAATACTCCAAGTAAACATATTAGAATTTTCGTTTAACATATCTATTTTCATTTGATAATATTTTTCTTGTTTCTCCCAATCATTTAAAGATTTTTGAAAAGCTTCTCTATCACCATGAAACCTCTCTGGAGTTGGCATATACCACTTATTTATGTTTTCCTGTTTTAATATTTGCCATAAATCATATTGCTCTTTCATCGTAGGAACTTTTAATTCCAATCTATTTGTTTCTAACGTTTTGGCACCAATAAACTCCATTTTTATTTATCCTTCATTCTACTTAAATCTTAAAATCGTCTAGAAAATCTTCCATCGTAAATTCTTTTATCTTAACTTCTTTTTCTTTTACACCAGATATATTTTCTTCTTGTTTACTTTCCTTTTTCAAATAACTTTCTAAATCTACTTTTTTAGAAACAGCATCCACTTTATATTTGGAAATAGTAGAACCAGTACTTGCCATATCAAGAATTGCAATATCGCTATTTTTAATCTCCCGAATTTCACTATCCGATTTAACTAAAACAACATCTCGAGACTCCATGAGTAATGCTTGGATAATTTGATAATTTACCGATTTCACTTTCTTAATAAACGCATTTCCTCGTTTGGCACGTCCCGTTATTTCAAAATCAGACACTTTTATTCGTTTGGCAGTACGTTGATTTGTAAATACATCCAAATAGTCTGCCTCATCATAAGAAACTCCTGATACAACAAAATCTTCTTTCAAATTCATGCCCTTCACCCCTGCTGCTTTTACTCCTGTCAAAGGCACTTCTTCTTTGGCAAACTGAACATAATATCCATTGCTACTCAAAAGCATACATTTTGACTTTGCTTCAAGAACACGTACTACTGCATCGTCTTCTTTTAATTTCATAGCCAACATAGGTTTCGAATATCTCGTTACTTCATAATCTGCCATAGAACTTCTTTTTATCATTCCATTTTTCGTCAAAGTAAGAAGTTCTTTTTCCTTATCCATGACAAAAGAAGCAATCACCTGTTCATCCGTTCCCATTAACACAATATTATTGATATGTTTTCCAAGTTCCTTCCATTTCGCCTCAGGTATTTTATGCACTGGAATATACAAATAATTTCCTAAGTTGGTAAACGCCAAAATTGTATCCAAAGTAGTTACTTCATAAAGTCCTGTTATAAAATCTCCTGGTTTTAATGTAGTCTCATCTTCCCCACGAGAAGCAAAAGATTTACTAGGCACACGTTTAATATATCCTTCATTCGTAACAACCACAACAACGTTTTCCTTAGGTATCATATCAGAAATATCCAGTTTAATCTCTGTCACTTCGTCCTTTATCTCTGTTCTTCTTGGGTTACCATACTCTTTTTTAATGGCTTTCAACTCTGTCTTCATGACATATTTAAGTGCTTCTTCGTTGCTTAAAATTTGCTCCCAAATTTGAATATTTTTCCGAAGTTTTTCCATCTCTTCTTGTAATGCCACAATATCTGTATTTGTTAAACGATAAAGTTGTAATTCTACAATGGCTTTCGCTTGCTCAAATGTAAAATCGTATTCATTAGATAAATTAGCAATCGCATCGCTCTTATTTTTGCTCCCCCTAATAATACGAATGACTTCATCCAAAATATCAATAGCTTTTACTAAACCTTCCAAAATATGATAATCAAATTTTGCTTTCTTTAAATCCCATTCGGTTCTTCTTGTAATTACTTCTTTTTGGTGAGCAATAAAGGCATCCAGAATTTCTAAAATACCAACCAGTCTTGGACGACGATTAACAATCGCAACCATATTAAAATTATAATTCACTTGTAAATCAGTATTTTTAAACAAGTAATTTAGCACCAACTCTGCATTGGCAGTATTTTTCAAATCAATCACAATACGAGCCATATGTTCATGGTCAGACTCGTCGATAATATCATTAATTCCTTCTATTTTTTTATCCAACTTAATTTCTGTTATCTTCTTAATTAATTGTTCTTTAATGACTTCATAAGGAATAGAATGCACGATAATTTGTTGTTTACTTCCAGTACGCACAATTTCTGTTTTTGCTTTTAAAACAACTTTTCCTTTTCCTTTTGTGTAAGCATCAATGAGTCCAAGTTTTCCTTCAATCACTCCACCCGTTGGAAAATCGGGTCCTGGCATAACTTCCATAATCGTCTCCAAACGACAGTTAGGTGAATCAATTCTTTTTATAGTTGCATCAATGACTTCACTTAAATTATGCGTTGGTATATTGGTCGCATAACCAGCACTAATTCCAGTTGAACCATTCACTAACAGATTAGGATAAGTTGCAGGCAAAACAGTCGGCTCTTTTTCTTCATCATCAAAGTTCCATGCCATTTCCACTGTTTCTTTAGAAATAGAAGAAAGAAGTGTCTCCGCAAGTCGTGTAAGTCGTGCCTCTGTATAACGCATCGCAGCAGGTCCATCCCCATCAATAGAACCATTGTTACCATGAATATCAATTAAAGTCTCTCGCATCTTCCAGTTTTGGCTCATACGTATTAGGGCTTCATAAATCGAAGAATCACCATGAGGGTGAAATTTACCCATGATATCTCCAACGGCTCTTGCACTCTTACGATGCGGTTTATCATGTTTAAATCCCGAAATAAACATGGAATACAAAATTCTTCTCTGTACTGGTTTTAATCCATCACGAACATCTGGTAAGGCTCGCTCTTGAATAATTTCTTTAGAATACCTTCCAAAACCAGTCTCCATAATTTCTTCTAAACTATAATCATAAATTTTTTCTATAATTTCTTTAACTTCTTTTTTCTTTGGCATATTCATCACCCTTTACTACCATTATAAACGAAATTGTTTTCTTTTAACAAATAAGTGAAAAGGACTCCTACTTCCTCTTCCTCATAAAATGCAGTTTTCTTAACTAATTCTAAAATATCACTAACAGAAACCCACCATCGAACTTCGTTTGTTTGCACTTCCATTTTTTCAAAATTTGTTACCAAAAAATAATAATAAGTACAATGAATATTTCCTCTAAAATCTTCCAAGAATAACTTTAAATCTTTAGGAAGAACACCATTACATTTACAGATTGTAATTGCCTTATCTAAAGCATCTTTTATCGTATCCTTATGTGTTTTCTTCTCGCTATCCAAAACATCTTCATATAAAACGTCTTCTGGTAAAAAATAGCCATAATCTTTTTCCCATGGTTCTTGTAATAGCAATAGTTCATTTTTATTTTTATCATGAATAATTACTTTCACTTTAGGCCGCAGAATAACCAAAGAATGTTTTGATGCATTACTATACTTAATTAAATGCCATTTATCTTGATATAAAATATCTGTAACGTTCTTCGGCATACCATCACTTCCCGTATTTTTAAATTTCAATTTTTTTAAATGCGTTTTTCACAATCGTAACTATTTCTTCAATTTTTCTATAATTTTCTTCTAACCTATAGGGTTTATGTTTTTTAGCAAGTTCTCTTGTTGCTATTTCTGGGTCAAATGCCTCATCAATTCGTTCACTTCCTAAATTGCTAACCAAACTTTAAAGGGGTCTGCTTTGGGACTTGTTACAGACTCTATTAAACGAAAAATCCACTTGGTATCTAGAGTATCTGTCTCCCTCATTTTTCCATCTTGTGCTTTCATTTTCAACTGTACACATTTTGTGGACAGTTCACTTTTTTCCTCTTCTGTCATTCTTTTTTTCAGCATATTCAAAATACTTCTTATTTCACTACTTTCAAACAAATTTGTAATTGTTTCTAACTTATTATTATTCATTTTTCTTCCCTTCTTTTTCAGCCAAAACTTTTTCCTTTTTTATAACTTTTCTTTTATTTTTTCTACCTCTATTTCAAACTCCGCATTGCCAAAATAATCATTATCATCATTTTGAAAAGATAAAGTAAAAACAAATGAAGAACTAAATCGCAAGACTTCTACATGAAGTGTAATAGATAAGTTCGCTTTGCCATCATATTCAAAATAGCAGTCATTCATTTCTTGTTCGCCAATTTTTATTTTTTCAAACTTTTCTAAATTGAAAAATTCTTCTATAGGTTTTGAAAAAATAAAATGCAAACCATATTCACTTTTATCAATACTTCCTGTTAAATAAATTTCTAACTCTTTTTGC
>CAMUBM010000066.1 GCA_947087145.1 uncultured Mycoplasmatota bacterium | reverse complement strand
CTTTTATTTACTTAGAAATCTTTAATTTTAGGTCCCCACTAAATTATCTAGAGCCCTTTTTTTTGTGAAGAAAATTTTTGTTCTTTTTCACTATTTTTTCATTTTATTTTGCTATATTTTCTTTAGAAAGGAAGAGATAATGTATGAAAAAGGTAGGTATGATTGGAGGAATGAGTTACGAGTCAAGTTTGCATTATTATGAAAGAATGAATCGTTCTATCAATCATATTTGTGGAGGACTTACTTGTGGAGAAATCCTATTATACAATGTAAATTTTGAACCGATTCGAACTCTTATGTTAGAAGAAAAATGGGATAGTATTGGAGAAATATTAGGAAATATAGCTGTACTATTAGAGAATGCAGGAGCAGATTTTATTGTCATTGCTACGAATACGATGCATAAATTAGCAGAACAAGTGCAAGAAAAAATTTCTATTCCTGTTCTTCATATTGCAGATTGTGTTGCTTTAAAGTGCAAAGAACAAAATATAAAAAAAGTAGGTCTTTTAGGAACTCGTTATACGATGGAAGAAGATTTTTTAGTGAAACGTTTGGCTGAAAATGGAATAAAAGCAATTGTTCCTTCTTCTAGGGAAGAAATCAAAGAAATAGACCGAATTATTTTTGAGGAACTTTGTAAAGGGAAGATTAAAAACTCTTCTAAAGAATATTATAAAAATGTAATTGAAAAATTAGTTGAAAATGAACAAATAGAAGGAATTATTTTAGGATGCACCGAAATAGAAATGTTAATAAAGCAAGAAGATGTAGCGGTACCTTTGTTTGATACAACGCAGTCTCATATTGATGGAATTGTTGAAAAAATGTTAGAAAAGTAAAAGATTATAAAAATTTTATTAAAAATCATAAATTAAAATTTTTCTCATACACTTTCAATAAGAAAGGGTGAGAGTAAATGAAAAGTATAGTGCCTTATACAAAGGAAATCGCATTTGATAGTAAAATAGCAGAAATTTGTAGTATTTCTTTGGAACATGAACTAGATTGCGGGGAGACTTCTATTGAAGGAAATTTTATTGTTTCAGGAGAATTTCGTAGTCATGAAGTTAGCATTAATAAAGAAGCATTTCTTTACAAACTTCCATTTAGTGTCGATGTGACAGATAAGATTGTGAAAGAGTCTGTTGATTTTGAGATTACCGATTTTACGTATGAAATCTTAGGAGACAATCTCCTTAAGGTAAATATTGAATTCATGGTAACTGCCGACGAAATAGAAGAAATTAAAGAAGAGAATGAAATGGTAGAAGAGGAAGAAAGAGAAGAAGAGAGTCAAGAAAAAGAAGAGGTAAGAGAAGCGGAGATAGAAGAAATTCATCAAATGTTTTTAGAAGAGCCACAGGAAAAAGAGACGACAGAAGAAATGGAAGATACTCGTTTGGACCAACAAAGTGAAGAATTGATTTTAGATACAGCAGGGACTACGGAAAGTGAGTATGTAACGTACCATATTCATATCGTAAGTGAAGAAGATACGTTAGAAAGCATTGTCGCTATGTACCAAACAGATAGTGATACTTTAAAACGTTATAATGGCGTAGATACTATAGCAGTGGGAGATAAATTATTAATTCCTTGTCTTGATGAATAAATCAATTGAAGTTTTAAAAAATATTTATAAACCTTATCGAATTACGATTTGTGGGAAAGCTTTGATTTTGAATACTACGTCAGGGGACTTTGTAGTCAAAGAAAAAAATTCAGATCAAAATATACGGGAGTTGTACTCTTATTTAACAAGTCGTAGTTTTATTCATTTTCCTCCTTTGATTGACGAATCAAGAAGTGATGTCAATGTTTATGAATATGTAGAGGGTGTTTCTATGCCCATAGAACAGAAAGCCCTTGATTTAATTGAAGTTGTTGCTAATCTGCATAATAAAACGACTTATTATAAAAATGTTACAGAAGACGAGTTCAAAACGATTTATGATAACATAAAAAGTAACATTTTGTATTTAGAAAAAGTTTATAATGATTTTTATGAAAACATAAAAAAAGAGATGTATATGTCTCCTTCTTCTTATGCTTTGGGACGCAATTTGAGTAAAGTATTTTCAGCCCTTACATTCGCTTCTTCGGAATTAGATGCATGGTTTTCAATGGTGAAAGAGCAAACGAAAAAACGGATTTGTACCATTCATAATCATTTGTCTTTGGATCATTTTATTAAGAGCAAAGACGATTATTTAATTAGTTGGGAAAATGCTCGCACGGATAGTCCAATTGTCGATTTTGTGCAGTTGTATCAAAATTCTTATTTTCAAGTCGATTTTGATGTGGTATTTTCTAGGTATTTAGAAAAAGTAAAATTAACTGAGGATGAAAAGAAGTTGTTCTTTATTTTGATTTCTTTACCTAAAAAAATTGATTTTTCTTCTACAGAGTTTTTTACTTGTCAAAACGTTCGTGAAGCTATAGATTATCTTTTTCTTACGGAAAAGTTAGTGCGGCCATACTACGCGATAGAGCAAGAAAGTTAAAACAAATATTTCTATTAATAGAATAAATATATTGAAACGTAATGGTAAAATTAATGTAATAATTAATTGATAAAATATCAAAATACATAAAGCAAATATGGCTAGGATAGTAAAAAATCCTCCTCCTCTGGGTCTATTGGGAGGTGGGCAGCAAGGTCCTTTGTTATACATATAATCACCTATGGTATTATATGTTTTTTTGTGGCTTGTGAGATTGTTTTTGTTTAAGATATTTAGTGAATTTTTTAAAGACAAAGGAAGAAGGAATTGTTATAATAAGTTTGAGGGTGGTTTTTATGACTTTATCTGAAGAACAGAAAATATTAAAGGAAAAATATGCTTATACGAATATAACGGATGAAGACTTTTTAGAAATCTATAAACAATCATTAAAAGAACCTAATTTACAAGTAAGTGTTCATAAAAAAATGATAAAATATTTGAAAAAACATTTGGATGTTACTATGATGCAAAATTATTTATATGCATTGAATTTGAATTTAAATGCGAGTTCTAAAACTATAAAAAACAAGTTAAGAAAATTTTTTGAACTTTTAGACGAAGCGGAGTATGTATTAATACCAAAAGATGTCGAAGTACTTTTGACATTCTCTATATTTGAAGAATTATTTTCAAAGTTTGTTTCTAATCGGACCGAAATAAAACAAGAAGAAATTTTGTCTTTTACGGAAGAAAATACAAATTTGCAAATACTTTGTGAAGCCTATCTTGAAAGCCGTGAGGTTACTATTTTAGAGGAAGAATGGACTATAGAAGATACGGAAGAAGATTCAAATTTAGATCCGGTGCATATGTATTTAAAGGAAATTGGGAAGGTTCCTTTATTGTCAGCAGAAGAAGAGATTTTCCTTGCTAAAGAGATTGAAAAAGGTAATGAAGAAGCTAAGAAAAAAATGGCAGAAGCCAATCTTCGTTTGGTAGTAAGTATTGCTAGACGATATATTGGTCGTGGAATGCTTTTTCTTGATTTGATTCAAGAAGGAAATATTGGTCTTATGAAAGCAGTAGAAAAATTTGATTATAAAAGAGGATGTAAATTTTCTACACATGCTACTTGGTGGATACGTCAAGCAATGACTCGGGCTATTGCTAATCAAGCAAAAACAATTCGAATTCCCGTACATATGGTAGAGGCAATTAACAAACTAAAACGAGTACAAGGAGAACTGGAAAAGTTAGGGATTGATCCAACACCAGAAGTGCTAGCAAAAGAGATGCATTTATCGAAAGAAAAAGTAGAAGAAATTTTAAAATATGCTATGTTAGAACTAACTTCTATGGATCAAACGATTGGAGACGAAGAAGATTCTTTTTTGAGAGATTTTATTCCAGATCAAAAAGCATTTTTTGCAGACCAAGTAGTTGAAAATAATAATTTACGAGAACTTCTAAATGTTATGCAAAATGTAATTACAGAAAGAGAGTTTCAAGTTTTATTGCTTCGAAATGGATTAATAGATGGACGAGTTTGGACTTTAGAAGAGGTAGGAAAAGTCTTTCATGTGACTCGAGAGAGAATTCGTCAGATAGAAGTAAAGGCTGCAAAAAAAGTAAGAAAAAATCCATTGGGAAGACGATTTTCTCCAGATTATAATCCATCCAATGACGCTTTTCTTTCTGTACATAAAACGCAACTAGTAGATAAAAGTCAAAAGAAAGTCGATTTTATTACTAGTTTACCGAGACAAACAGAGTCAATGGTGTCTTTTTCTATTTCTACTATTCATTCCGATTTGACTCCTGAAATTTTTTGGGAACTTTTGTCATGGATACCAAAGAAAGATAGAAAAGAATATTGTCGTTTAAGAGGAATTTCTATAAACGGAAAAACTTTTTCTAAAAAATATAAGAGTTCTTTTGAGAAAATAGAAAGAGAAAATGCCTCATTTTTACAATCCATTGATCGAGATATTCGCGAATTATTTTCTGATTATACTAAAAAAAGTAAAGAAGAAATTCTTCGTAGGATGGAGAAAAAATCTTTTCGCTTTCTTTTACCAATGTATGGAAGGGAAGAAAGATACTTTTTGGTACAATGTTTGCCTCAAAAGAAACGAGAAATTATTAAGGAAACTTATGGAGAAAATTTACTAGAACAACATACTATAGATAAAAATGCTACTTATTATTTGGCGATAAAAGAGTTAAAAGAAATTGCAGAAGGCACGATACAGCCACTTACTCCTTTAGAATATACATTAAAACTTTTAAAGGTCAAAGATGTTGTAACATTAAAAGAAAAAGTATCTGCTTTAACCCAAGAACAACAAAAACTATTTTATCAAGTTCATGGATCTGCTTTCGATAAGTATCACCTTTCAGAAAATAATAATGCCTATAATCAACTTATAGAGGAATTATTAAAAGTGTCTTCATCAAAACAATCAAGAAAACAATATTCATCCTTTTTTTCCTTGTTTTCTAGTCCAAAGAAAGACGTTTTTTGGTATTTTCTTAATCAAAAAGAAAGTTTTCAAAATGTATTTTTTTCTCTTTTCGGAGAAAATTTAGATACATATCCTTCTAAGCAAAAAAGTCCAAACTATTACAATATGATTTCTAAAATACGAAAAAATTTGAATGAAGAGATAATTCCTAAAAGTATTATTACAGAATTTCCAAGGGATTGGCTTTTCA